>DATHAN010000133.1:0-8140 GCA_035296645.1 Thermoleophilaceae bacterium | reverse complement strand
GACCTCGTCGAGGGTGACGCCGGCGCGCTCGAGCGCGTCGCTCGTGACGGCGTCGATCAGCTCGAGGTGGCGACGCGAGGCGATCTCGGGCACGACGCCGCCGTAGCGCTCGTGCAGGAGCCCCTGCGAGGCGACCACGTTCGAGCGGATCTCGCCTCCGGGGGCGACGACCGCGGCGCAGGTGTCGTCGCAGCTCGTCTCGAGGGCGAGGATCACTGCGCCGGAGCGGTGCGCCACATGATGAGGGCGTCCTCGCGGTTGTCGTGGTAGTACCCCGGTCGACGGCCGGAGGAGCGGAAGCCGAGGCGCTCGTACATCGCTACCGCGCCCGAGTTCGAGGGCCGCACCTCGAGCGTGTACTCGGCGCCCGGGCGATCGGTCTGCTCGAACAGCGCCCGCATGAGCGCCGAGGCGACGCCCCGTCTTCGGCGGTCGAGGTCCACGGCGAGGTTCATCACGTGCCACACCTCGTCGTAGCGCGAGCACACGAGGTACCCGACGATCCGGCGACCCTGGAGCGCCGCCAACGACACCGTCGAGGGCTTCGAGACCTCGAGCCCGAACATCGCGAGCGACCACGGCGCCGTGAAGCAGCGCCGCTCGATCGGCATCACGTGCGGCAGGTCGCCCAGCCCGAGGCGGCGGATGGTGAGCGGCTCGCTGATCGGAGTGGCGGTCTGGGTCACGGCGACGGGGTCGGCGAGGTCGGCACGGCGTCTGGGATGCGAAGGTAGTCGGGAAGGATGGCGTCGGGCGCGGCGGGCGGCAGCTTGCGGCCGAGCCGGCAGACGTACAGGGCGCGGACAACGTGACGCGGGTCGTCGTCGGCCGGAACCCGGGCGCCCGCCGCCTCGAGCTCCGCCCGAAAGCGTACCGCCCCGTCGCCCACGGCCACGAGGGTCTCCGCCTCCGCGCCGACCCGCTCGGCGAGCTGCTCCGGACGGGCGACGAACGGCGGCCAGCGCGCCTCGTCCCCTTCGTAGAGCGCGGCGAACACCTCACCGCGGCGCGCGTCGATCACCGCGAGCGTCCCTGGCCCTTCCGCCCCCGCCGCGAGCGCGGCGAGCGAGCTCACGCCGTGGACCGGGAGCGAGCGCGCGGCGGCGATCGCCCGCGCGGTGGCGATGCCGACGCGCAGCCCGGTGAACGTCCCGGGCCCCCGCCCCACCGCGACCGCGTCGAGCTCGGCGAAGGTCAGCCCCGCCTCGTCGACCACGCGCGCGAGCGCGCGCATCAGCTCGCGCGCGTGGCCCGGGCGGTCGAACAGCGCGGCCGGCTCGGGGACGACCTCGAACGCCTCGCCGTCGGAGCGCAGCAGGCACGCGGCGGTTGCCGCGGTCGCCGTGTCGAGCCCGAGCAGGTTCACGTGCCGCCGGCGACCTCGATCGCACGCTCGCGCTCGCCGAGGTGCTCGATCCGCACGCGCGCGGCCACGCGGGCTCCCGGGGCGAGGACCTCGAGGTCGGGAGCGGCGAGGCGTGGCCACTCGACGAAGCCGATCCGCTCCGCCGTCAGGTAGTCGGCGAGCAGGGCCGGGTCCTCGCCGGCGAGCGTCTCGAGCCGGTACTGGTCGAGGTGCGCGACCTCGAGCCCGCCGGCGCCGCGATACAGCTCGCCGATCGTGAACGTCGGGCTCGTCACGGGATGGCCGACCCCCAGCGCGTGACAGGCGCCGCGGACGAACGTGGTCTTGCCGCTGCCGAGCTCGCCCGCCACGAGCACGACGTCGCCGGGGCGGAGGCGGCGGGCGAGCGCGGCGCCCTCGCCCTCCGTCTCCTCGGGGCTCGAGGTCTCGACCCGCGTCACGCCTGCCGTCGGCCGAACAGGTCGAGCTGCACGCGCTCCTCTTTGGCCGACGCGACGGGCGCCGACGCGTCGGCGGGCTCGGCCGTGCGGTCGCCGGCCGCTCGCTCCGTCTTGGGCAGTCCCGGAGCGAGCTCGGGCGCCCCGCCCGAGTCGCCCGTGCGGCGAACCTCATCGAGCAGCTGCGGGAGGCGGGCGAAGTCGGCGCGCAGGAGGGTTAGCACCGAGTCCGTGCGCAGGGCGGCGGCGGGATGGAAGAGCGGAAAGAGCCGAACGGTCCGGCCGCCGAGCTCGCGCGCCTGCGCGCGGCCGTGGACCCTGGTGATGCCCGTGCCCTGTCCCGAGAGCAGCTTGGTGGCGAAGTTGCCGAGCGTGCAGACCACGAGCGGCTCGATCAGCTCGATCTGGCGGAACAGGTACGGGCTGCACTCCTCGATCTCGCCGGGAAGCGGGTCGCGATTCCCGGGCGGCCGGCACTTGAGCACGTTGGCGATGAACACCTGCCCGCGCTCGAGCCCGATCTCCTCGAGCAGGCGGTCGAGCAGCTTGCCGGCGCGGCCGACGAACGGCCTGCCCTGGCGGTCCTCCTCCACCCCCGGGGCCTCGCCCACGAACATGAGCTCGGCGTCCGCGTTGCCCATGCCGAACACGAGCCGCGTGCGCGTCTCGGCCAGCGGGCACGCGTGTTCGCACGAGAGCTCGCGGTAGAGGGCGACGAGCTCCTCGCGCCGGTCGGCGGGCGAGCGGGCGGTCACGGCCCGGAACGGTAGGCGACCCGCGCCGCGCCGCGCGCGGCGCTATCCTTCGGCGCAGGCCGCTACCCCTCGGGAGCGGACCCTACGACCCCCGGTGCTCCGGATGAGCGAGCCCGTCACGAGCCGCGTGCCACACGCCACCGCCCTCTCGCCCGCGTCGATCGGCGTCGTCGGTCGCGGGCGGGCCGGGACGGCGCTCGCGGCGGCGCTCCGAACGGCCGGGCTCGAGGTCGACGGGCCGACCGGACGCGGCGAGGGGCCGAGCGGCGAGGCGCTCTTGCTGTGCGTGCCCGACTCGGAGATCCCGGCGGCGGCCGCAACCGTCGCCCGCGCCTCGAACGCCCGCCTCGTGGGCCATGTGAGCGGCGCCACGCCGCTGTCGGCGCTCGCGCCCGCCGGCGCGGCGGGCGCCGAGCTGTTCGGCCTGCACCCGCTCCAGACCCTGTCCGGACCCGAGGCGCCATCGCTCGCCGGGGCGGGCTGCGCGGTCGCGGGCTCGACGCCGTACGCCACCGCCACCGCCGCCGCGCTCGCGCGCCGCCTCGGAATGCGCCCGTTCGAGGTCGACGACGCCCGTCGCGCGAGCTACCACGCCGCCGCCTCGATCGCCTCGAACTTCCTCGTGACCCTCGAGGGGGCCGCCGAGGCCGTCGCGGGCGAAGCGGGCTTCGGCCCGGAGGAGGCGCGCGCGCTGCTCGCCCCGCTCGTGCGCCGGACCGTCGAGAACTGGGCGGCCCGCGGCCCCGAGCATGCGCTGACCGGTCCCGTCGCGCGCGGTGACGAGCACACGGTCACCGTGCAGCGCGCGGCCGTGGCCGGCGCCGATCCGGCGCTCGTCCCGCTCTTCGACGCACTCGTGGAGCGGACCCGGGCGCTCGCGGCGCGCTCGCGGGCCGGGGACGATGTCAGCACTGCTCCCCGGCGCGCCGCCGGCTCCGGCCCCGACGAGGCGACCGCCCGGAGCCCCCTGGGGGCCGCGGCATGAGGGTCGCCCGGACCGTCGGCGACGTGCGAGCGGCGCTGTGGGGCGCGCCGCGCCCGGTCGTGCTCGTCCCGACGATGGGGGCGCTCCACGAGGGCCACCTCAGCCTGATCCGCCATGCGCGCGCGCGCGGCGAGACCGTCGTCGTGTCGGTGTTCGTGAACCCGGCGCAATTCGGCGAGGCGGCCGATCTCGACGGTTACCCGCGCGACAAGGCGAGCGACGTGGCGCTCGCGCGCGCGGCCGGCGCGGACGTCGTGTTCGCGCCGCCGCTCGAGGAGATGTACCCGCACGGCTTCGCCACGGCCGTCGAGGTCGGCGGCCCGCTCACCTCGGAGCTCGAGGGCGACCCGCGCCACCGCGGGCCGGGGCACTTTCGCGGCGTCACGACCGTGGTCGCCAAGCTCCTCAACATCGTCGGCCCGGACGTCGCCCTGTTCGGGCAGAAGGACGCCCAGCAGGCGCTAGTCATCCGCAGGCTGGTGCGCGATCTCGACTTCCCCGTCGCGATCGAGACGCTGCCCACCGTCCGCGACGCCGACGGGCTCGCGCTGTCGTCGCGCAACGCGCGCCTGAGCCCGGACGAGCGCCGGCGCGCGCTCGGCCTGAGCCGTGCCCTCCGCGCCGCCGAGGCGCGGGTGGCCGACGGCGAGCGGAAAGCCCGCGCCGTGCTCGCCGCCGCGCGCGAGGAGCTCGACGCCGCCGGCCTCGACCCCGAGTACCTCGAGCTACGGTCCGCCGACGACCTCTCGCCGGTCGGGCGCGCCGACGAGAACGTCCTGGTGTGCGTCGCCGCCCGCGTCGGCGGCGTGCGCCTGATCGACAACGTCGTCCTCCGCGCGCCCGCGGAGGCCCTGTCCGACCCCCTCTCCCTCACAGGAGCCGCCCAATGATCCGCACGATGCTCAAGTCGAAGATCCACCGCGCAACGATCACCGGCAGCGACCTCCACTACGTCGGCTCGATCACGGTCGACCGCGAGCTGCTGGAGGCCGCCGACATCCGCGAGCACGAGCTCGTCCACGTGCTCGACATAGACAACGGCGCGCGCTTCGAGACGTACACGATCGCCGGCGAGCGCGGCTCGGGCGAGATGCGCATCAACGGCGCCGCCGCGCGCCTCGTGCACAGCGGCGACACGATCATCGTCGTCTCGTACGCGGGCTACTACGAGGCCGAGCTCGAGCGCTACGAGCCGCGGGTCGTCCACGTGAACGCCGGCAACGGCATCGTGAGCGTCGACGACGCGGTAGGGGAGCTGCTCGCATGAGCGCGGGCGCGCAGGTCTCCCCCGCTCCGCCGGCCAAGCGCCCGGCGGTCACGCTCGCCACGCTCGCCGAGAAGAAGGCGCTCGGCGAGCCGATCGCGATGGTCACGGCCTACGACTATCCGAGCGCCCAGGCCGCCGAGGCGGCGGGTGTGGACGTAGTGCTGGTCGGCGACTCGGCAGCGATGACCGTGCTCGGCTACCCGAGCACCGTTCCCGTGTCGGTCCAGGAGATGCTCATGCTGGCCGCCGCGGCCCGGCGTGGCCTATCGACGCCGCTGCTCGTCGGCGACCTCCCGTTCGGCTCGTACGAGGCCTCGGACGAGGATGCGGTGCGCACCGCCCAGCGTTTCGTCAAGGAGGCGGGGTGCGACGCGGTCAAGCTCGAGCGCGGCGGCTCGTCGACCGAGCGCGCGCGGGCGATCGTGGCCGCGGGCATCCCGGCCATGGGGCACGTCGGCCTCACCCCCCAGACCGCGACCGCCCTCGGCGGCTACCGCTCGCAGGGCCGGACGGCGGAGCGCGCGCTCGAGGTGGTCGAGGACGCGCTCGCGCTCGAGGCGGCCGGCTGCTTCGCGATCGTGCTCGAGGCGATCCCGAGCGACGTGACCGACGTGCTCATGCCGTGCCTCACGGTGCCCGCGATCGGGATCGGCGCCGGCCCGTCCGCCGACGGGCAGGTGCTGGTCTTCCACGACCTGCTCGGGATCTTCGACGGCCACGCCGCCCGCTTCGTCAAGCGCTACGCGAACGTGCGCGAGGCGATGGTCGCCGGGGTCGCCGCCTTCGCCGACGACGTGCGCGCGCGGCGCTATCCCGAGCCGGAGCACGGCTACACGATGGCGCCGGACGAGGCGGCGCGGGTGCGGGAGCTCACACCTCGAGCTGGCGCACCGCCTCCGAGAAGCCCTCGCTGAACGTCGGGAACTGCGACACGGTGTCGCGCAGCGTCTCGATCGGCGCGCGCAGCTTGATCGCCATCGCGGCCTGGTGGATCCACTCGCCGGCGAGCGGAGCGACCGCCCACGCGCCCACGAGCACCGCGCGGTCGCGATCGGCGACGAGCTCGAGCTCCTGACGGCGCGGCTTCTCCTCGTAGGTGATCGGTCGGGCGAGCGACTCGACGAGGTCGAGGTGGGCCGTGGCCACGTCGACCCCGTCGGCCTCGGCGCGCTCGGCCGACACGCCGACCGAGGCCACCTCCGGGTCGGTGAACGCGACGCGCGGCATGGCGGCGTAGTCGGTCCGCGCCTCGCGCCCGAGCATGTCGGCGGCGGCGACGCGCGCCTGGTAGGAGCCGACGTGGGTGAAGTCCATGACGGCCGTGACGTCGCCCACCGCCCATACGCCGTCGGCGGCGCGGCAGCGCTCGTCGACCAGCACCTCTTCCCCGTCTCCGAGCTCGACGCCGAGGTGCTCGAGGCCCAGCCCGCCGCTGCGCGGGCGCCGGCCCACCGCGACGAGCAGCTCGGCCCCCGACACGCGCTCGCCGTCGTCGAGCGCCACGGTGCGGCGGCCATTCGCATTGCGCTCGACGCTGACCGGGGTCGAGCCGGTGTGCACCTCGATCCCGTCGGCGCGCATCACCTCCCGTAGCAGCTCGCCGACGCGCAGCGCCTCGTGCCCGAGCAGGCGATCGGCGGCCTCGACCAGCGTCACCTCAGCGCCGAGGCGTCGCAGCGCCTGGGCGAGCTCGAGCCCGACCGGGCCGCCGCCGAGCACCACCACCGAGTCGGGCACCTCGGAAAGCAGCGTCGCGTGACGGTTGGTCCAGTAGCCGGCCGCATCGAGCCCGTTGATCGCCGGCACCGCCGGGTCGGTGCCCGTGGCGATGACGATCCGCTCGCCGTCGAGCTCGCGCCCGGCGACCTCGACGCGGCCCGGCCCCGCGATCCGCGCCGCGCCGCGCAACACCGCGATCCCGCGCCGGTCGTAGGCCTTGGCCTTCTTCGAGTCGTCGAGGTGGCCGACGACCCGATCGCGGTGCGCCGCGATCGGCGCGAAGTCCTGCGTCGGCTCGCCGAGGCCGGGCGCGCGGCGCGCCTCGAGCCGGGCCTCGGGGGGGCGCAGCAGCGCCTTCGAGGGCAGGCACGCCCAGTACGGGCACTCGCCGCCGAGCAGCTCGCGCTCGCACAGCGCGACGTCCATGCCGCCCGCCGCGAGCTCGAGCGCCGCGGTGCCTCCGGCCGGGCCGGCGCCGACGACCACGGCGTCGTAGCGCTCAGCCACCCGCGACCTCGGCGGCGGCGGCGGGCGCGCCCTCCGACTCGTACTCGATCGACCGCAGCGGCCGCGCGGGCACCCCCGCCGCGATCGTTCCCGGGGGAAGGTCGCGGGTCACCACGGAGTTGGCCCCGACCACGCAGCGATCGCCGATCGTCACGCCGCTCGTCACCACCACATGGGCGCCGAGCCAGCAGTTCGACCCGACGCGGGTCGGCCCCTTGGAGGTGAAGCCCTGCCACGGAACGGGGACCGCTGGGTCGTCGAAGCGGTGTGAGGCGTCGGAGACGAAGCAGCCGTTGGCCAGCATGGTGTGGTCGTCGATCTCGACCTCGTGCTGGGCGGCGAGCATCGCGTTCACGTTGAGGAAGCACCCAGCCCCGATGCTAACCCGTCCCTCGGGAGCGATCGTGATCCAGCACTGCGGCTCGAGCAGCGTGTGGGGCCCGATCTCGAGGCGCCCGTCGTCGAGCGCCTCGAGCACGTTGCCCTGGATCGGCCAGCGCACGAACGCCTCGCGGCGGAGCATGTGAAGGTGGATGCGCGCGCGCCGCCACGGCAGCGAGTTGCGCTCGTACCAGCGCCACTTCTGGAGGTAGAGCTTGAGGCGCGGGTCGGCGGGCACCAAGTCGAGCTGACCTAGGCCGCGGCCGGGACCTCGGAGCGCCGCGACGACCCTCCGTTCCGCGACCGCCGGTCCGACGACCGCGTCCGCGCTCCCGCCGGCACGACGATCTCCCGCAGGAACCCTCCGGTGTACGAGCCCTCGGTCGCGGCGACCTCCTCGGGCGTTCCCCGCGCGACGACCAGGCCGCCCTCCTCGCCGCCCTCGGGGCCCATGTCGATGAGCCGGTCGGCGGTCTTGATCACGTCGAGGTTGTGCTCGATCACCACCACGGTGTTGCCCGCCTCGACGAGCCGGTCGAGCATGTCGAGCAGCCGCTCGACGTCGGCGAAGTGGAGGCCCGTGGTCGGCTCGTCGAGGATGTACAGGGTGCGACCGGTCGCGACCTTGGAGAGCTCGGTGGCGAGCTTGACCCGCTGCGCCTCGCCGCCCGAGAGCTGGGTCGCCGGCTGGCCGAGGCGCACGTAGTCGAGCCCCACGTCGTG
>DATHAN010000132.1:0-4504 GCA_035296645.1 Thermoleophilaceae bacterium | reverse complement strand
GTCGCCATCGCCGTCGGGCTGGGTGCCCTGAGCTGCGGCCACCGCCGGCAGCGCGCCGAACAGCGCCAGCGCGACAAGCATTCCGACTACCTTGGACATGCGCCTTACCTCCTATTCGACGGGCGCCGGTCGGCTCCTCCGCGCCGAAGCCCCGTGACAGTGAGCTGTCATCGCGCTCGAGAAGGCGCCGTACGCGCACCCGGCGCCGGCCTCGCCTAACCTCGGACGACACGTGTCGCTTCCGAGCTTCGTCCGCGTCTTCACTCACGTCGAGTCGACGATCTTCGCCTCGCTGCTCGTCGTCTGGCTCGCCGACGTCGACGAGACGGCGAAGTTCGTGCTCGGCCTCACGCACGGGATCGGCTTCCTCGCGCTGTGTGCGGTGATCTACGTCGGCTGCCTGCGCGGCGTGCTCGAGTGGCCGCTGCTCGCCGCCGCCGTGCTGCTCACCCCGTTCGGAAGCTCGGTCGGCATCGAGTGGACTCGCCACCGCCACCGCCGGCGGCACGGGAACGCCAGGGTCGCGCCAGGGCGCTGAGCGGGGCGAAGCCCGGCGAGATGCGACACCCCAACCTCCCCAATGCGGTCACCGTCGCGCGCATCGCCGTCGTCCCGCTCGTGACCCACGCGATGCTCGGGGCGCGGGAGCGCGGCGGCTCGCCCGCCCTCGCGGCCGCACTCTTCAACGCGGTCGCCCTGAGCGACGTGCTCGACGGTCACCTCGCCCGCTCGCGCGATTGCGAGACCGACTTCGGCCGGGTCGTCGATCCGCTCGCCGACAAGGCGCTCATCGCCGGGGCTCTGGCGGTGCTCGTCCACCAGCGCCGGCTGGCTCGGTGGCCGGCGGTGGCCATCCTCGCGCGCGAGCTCGCGGTGACCGGCATGCGCGCGGTCGTGGGACGGAGCGGCATCGTCGTTCCCGCGAGCCGCCTCGGCAAGCGCAAGACGACGCTTCAGTTCGCGGCGGTCACCGCGCTCATCCTTGCGCCCGACCCGCGCGCCGCGTGGACGCGATTGCTCGTGCACGCCGCCGTGCTGCTCACCGTCGCCTCGGGCGCCGAGTACTTCGCCAGGCTGGATGCCTCCGAGCGCGTAGAGGAGCGGCCCGGCGCCTGACCTGTCGGCGGCGCCGAGTCAGTACGGGAAGCTGTCGGCCCGGGCCGTGGTGAGCCGCGCGAACAGCTCGTCGCGCGAGGCCCCGCGGCGGTAGAGCTCGTGGTCGAGCGCCCAGCCGTACCTCTCGATCATGGCGAACAGGACGTGCACCGTGCCGACGCACTCCGCGTCGCTGCGGCGCGCGAGCTCCACCGCGCGGCGGGACACCCGCTCGACGGTCTCCGCGGTGTTGCGCTGGCCGCGCGCGGCGTGGGCCGGAGGCTCCTCGCTCGGCGGCTCGAGCGGACCCTCCCCGACCCCGAGCGCCTGGAGCGCCGCACCGACCTGCCCGTGCATGCGCATGACTCGCAGCCAGCGCTCGGCCTCCTGGGTGCGCGTCTGCGCGAAGGGCAGCGCCGTCCGGGCGAGCGCGAGCACGACGGTCGCGTCCTGCGAGAACCTCGGGCCATCTCCCGTCGAGCTCTCGCGTCCGGTGGGGGAGCCCATTCGCCTATATTCGGATCGAGAGGGCATCTCAACACCCCCCTGGGCGGAATTCGTCAGATGTTCGGTCGGGTCGGCGCCGGTGGCCGTCCGCGGTTGTCCGCCGGCCGCTCGCCGCGCCTCAGCTGCGGCGAAGCCAGCCGGCCGGCGTGAGGCTCTCTTGCGCCACCCGCTCGCCGCGCAGCTCGCGCGCCAAGTCGGCGACGAGGCCGCCGTGCTCGGCGACCACGTTGTGGCGATGGATCGTCTCGAGGTTCTCCTGGCGCGCGCTCATGAACGTGCGGTCTCCGAGCCGGCCCATCCGCTCGACCGCGAGCCGGAGCATCTCGCGAACGCAGTCCTCGACGAACCGCGGGCGCGCGTGGGCCTTCTCGACCACGTGCGCCTCGTCGGGGCGCTTGAGCAGCTCGTAGATCTCCGAGCTCATCGAGCCCTCGACGATCGGCAGGAGATCCTCGGGGCCGACCGCCCCGTCGGGGGCGTCGTCGGGCGGGCCCACCCACAGCGTCCCCAGCCCGCGCTGGTTGTGGGTGGCGACCGGCACCGCCTCGAGCACCCGCTCGATCTCCTCGTCGTCGAACCCCTCGGTGGCAAGGCGAGCGCGGGCCTCGCGGGCGGCCATGGCCTGCCCGCACGGGCACGCCGTCATCCCCTGCGCCTCGGCACCGACCAGCCGCCGCGTCGCCCCCTCCACGGCGCTGGCCGCGGCGAGCGCGGTACGCAGCTCCTCGTTCGGCGTGCCCGACGCGGGCCCCTCGCGCAGCTCGGGGTAGCGCGCACGCAGCCAGACCTCGGCGCGGCGCGCGCCCTGGACGTCGCGCACGCGCTCGGCGATGCGCGCGGCCAGCCCGTCGAGCGAGGACGCCGGCCCGACCACCGTCGCCTCGATCGCCTCGTCGAAGCGCGACATGTGCGCGCCGCGCTGGTCGCGGCCGAGCTCGACCGCGCAGTCGACCGTGAGAAACAGCGGCCGCTCGGTCCCCTCGGTGCCGAGCCGGACGACCTTCTCGACGCCCGTCACGCCCACCTGCGAGAGGGCGATCGGGGTCTGCGGACGGTCCGCCTGGACGTCGTCGCTGGCGTGGTCCACGGAGAGAGCGAGGTCGGTCATCGTGATATCACGATACCCACCGGGCGGCAGCCGCTTCCGACGGTTCGCGGAGGTATAGTCCGCGCCCCGGGGAGCATGAGCGGAGAGGATCGGAGCGGAGCTGTGGTCGAGGGGGAGCTTCCCACCCTGCTCGACAGCGACGAGCTTCAGCTCCTGATCGCCAGCGGTCAAGAGCGCGGGTACGTGCGGCTCGAGGAGGTCGCCGCCTGCCTCGCCGAGGTGGAGGTCACGCGCGAGCAGGTCCACGCGCTCTACGCCCACCTGACCGAGCAGGGAATCGAGCTGCACGCGACGGACGGCAAGGCGGTCGGGGGGAACGAGGGAGTGGAGGACGGCCGCGCGAGCGCAGAGGATGGCCCGGGCGGGAGGGCGAACGAGGCGCCGGAGCTCGACCTGACCGTCGAGCCGAGCCTCGACTCCCTGCGGCTCTACCTGCGCTCGATCGGGCGCGTCGGCCTGCTGACCTCGCAGCAGGAGGTCGACCTGGCGACCCGCATCGAGCGCGGCGACATGGCGGCCAAGCAGCACATGATCGAGGCCAACCTCCGACTCGTGGTCTCGATCGCCAAGGGGTACATGGGCCGCGGGCTGGGGTTCCTCGACCTGATCCAGGAGGGGTCGCTGGGGCTGATCCGCGCGGTCGAGAAGTTCGATCACCGCCGCGGGTACAAGTTCTCGACCTACGCGACGTGGTGGATTCGCCAGGCGGTCACGCGCGCGATCGCCGACAAGGCGCGGACGATCCGCATCCCCGTCCACATGGCGGAGCGGCTCGCCAAGCTGTCGCAGGTCGAGCGCCAGCTCGTGCAGCAGCTCGGGCGCGAGCCCACGAGCGAGGAGCTCGCCACGGCCCTCGACCGCCCGGTGCGCGAGGTCAAGGAGATGAAGCGCATCGCGCAGTCGCCGATCTCGCTCGAGCGGCCGGTGGGAGAGGACGAGGACTCCGAGCTCGGCGACCTGATCGAGGACGACGGCTCGACCTCGCCGCTCGACCAGACGATCGACAATCTGCGGCGACAGACGCTCGCCCGCGCGCTCAACTCGCTCCCCGCGCGGGAGCGCGGCGTGATCGCCATGCGCTACGGGCTCGACGGCGAGAAGCCGCGCACGCTCGAGGAGGTCGGCCGGGCGTTCGGGGTGACGCGCGAGCGCATCCGCCAGATCGAGACGCATACGCTGCGCAAGCTCAAGTCGCTGCCCGAGGCGGAGCGGTTGCGCGGGGCGACCTGAGGCGGGCGGGGCGGGGGCGCTCGAGGGCCACCACGGAGCCGGCGCTGCGCGTGCGCGGCTCACCGGCCGGGCTCTAGAATCTCGGTCCGCTCGGGGGGATGTCCGAGTGGTTAAAGGAGACGGGCTGTAAACCCGTTGGCTTATGCCTACGCAGGTTCGAATCCTGCTCCCCCCACTTGGTCGTGGGCGTCTTCTCCGGGCTTGCCGTGCTCCGGATATCGCGCGCTCGGAGCGGTTGTGGCGGGTGCGGGCTCGGGCGCCCGGACCTGAAAATCCTCGCGCGTGTTCGCGGGCGCACGGCCGCCTCCAGGATCCCGCCCTGACGCGCCCGCTCCGCGCTACGCTGCCGCCGCGGGCCCAGTTAGCTCAGTTGGTAGAGCACTTCCATGGTAAGGAAGGGGTCGTCGGTTCGAGTCCGACACTGGGCTTTCGATCCAGACGACGAGCGTTCCCTTGCGCAGGCGGGCTTTCGAGTGCCATGCACCGCACCGAGGCGAGGTCACGGTGGGCGGATGCCGACTGTACCCGCCACAGCTCCTCCACCGCCCTCGCGCGAAAGGCGAG
>DATHAN010000131.1:0-3539 GCA_035296645.1 Thermoleophilaceae bacterium | reverse complement strand
GATGTCGGACTGGGGTCCGACATCGTGGCCGAGGGCCTGCTCGGGCGATACGTAGTCGGTGGTGCCCAGCACGCGCCCGTCGGCCGTCAGGCCCTCCTCGGTGAGCGAGCGGGCGATGCCGAAGTCGGTGACCTTGGCCGTGCCCTCGTCGTCGATGAGGACGTTCTGGGGCTTGACGTCGCGGTGGACGATGTGGCGCTCGTGGGCCGCCTCCAGCGCCCGGGCGATCTCGATCGCGTAGGCGATCGCCTCGTCGACCGGGAGCCGCCCGAGCCGGCGGATGCGCTCCTTGAGCGTCTCACCGTCGATGCACTCGAAGACGATGTACGGGTGCCCCTCGTCCTCGCCCGCGTCGATCACCCCGACCACGTGCGGACTCGAGAGCTGGGCGACCGCCCGTGCCTCGCGCCGGAAGCGCTCGAGCTGATCGGGCTCGCCCGACATCTCGCGGTGGAGGAGCTTGATCGCCACCCAGCGCTCGAGCGTCTCGTCGAATGCCCGGTACACGGTCGACATGCCGCCCGAACCGAGCCGTTCCTCGAGACGGAAGCGGCGGTTGAGGAGGGTACCAATCACCGGTCGTCTATTTTGGCGGCTCGTGCCGGTGGGCGTGCGATACCTGACCGACCCGGCATGCTCGTGGTCATGGGCGTTTGAGCCGGTGGTGCGCAGGCTCGAGAGGGAGTTCGGCGACGACCTCGAGTGGACCTTCGTCATGGGCGGCCTCGCGCGCGACTACGGCGCGCCCGGGGGCAGCGATGCGGCGGGCGAGGCCGAGCGGAGCGGTCGCCCCGTGCACGACTGGCTGCTCGGTCACTGGCTCGAGGTGGCGGCCGGGGCCGGGATGCCGTGCGACCCGCTCCTGTGGCGCGACGGGCCGCTGCGATCGACCTACCCGGCATGCCTCGCCGTCAAGGCGGCCGCGGAGCAGGCCGCCGACGGAGGTGGCGCCTACCTGCGCGCGCTCCGCGAGGGCCTGCTGTGCTTTCGCCGCAAGCTCGACACGACTGAGGCGCTCGTAGAGGAAGCGCGGCGAGCCGGGCTCGACGTCGAGCGCTTCCGCATCGACCTCGGCTCGCACGCGATCCTCGAGGCGTTCAGCGCCGACCTCGAGGAGGTGCGAGCGGTGCCCGACGAGGTGCGCGAGCAGGGACAGGTGGTCGCCTCGGGGCGAGGCGAGCGCGTCCCCTTCCCGACGCTCGCATTCGCCGGCGAGGGCGGCGAGCGTGCGGCGACCTATGGCGCCGCGGCCTACGAGGAGGTGCGCGCTGCGGCGCTCGCGGCGGGCGCGACGTCCGTCGTGGATTCGGCGCCCGAGCCGCTCGCCGCGCTGCGGCGCTTCGGGCGAATGGCCACGCCCGAGGTCGCCGCGGTGTGCGAGCTGGCCGAGCCGCCGACCGCGGCCGAGCTGTGGCGGCTGCACACGAGCTGGCGCGTGACGCGCACGCCGGTGCTGTGCGGTGAGTTGTGGGAGGCGGCGTAGGGCCGGGTAGCGGCGCACGCCGGCTCAGCTCTCGCGCACCCGGAAGCCGCGCTCGCGATCGCCGGCGAGGCCCTCGGGCGGGATCTCGACGACCCCGGCAGCATCGGTCGACTCGCCGATCGCGCCCGCACCCGGGTGGTACGCCGAGAGCAGCTCGACCGCCGTGTCGGCGTGCGCGGCCGGTACCACGCAGCAGAAGCCACAGCCCATGTTGAAGACCTCGTACAGCTCCGTCGGCGCGACCCGGCCCCGGGCGGCGACCAGGTCGAACACGGGCGGGCGGGGAAGCGGCGCGTCGATCCGGTATCCGACGTCGGCCTCGAGGCGCAGCAGGTTGAGCAGGCCGTCACCCGTGATGTGGGCGAGCCCGTGTACCTCGACGGCCGGGTCGGCGAGCAGGGCGAGCACCGCGCGCACGTAGATCGCCGTGGGCTCCAGCAGCTCCTCGCCGACGCTCCGCCCGCCGAGCTCCGGCGGAGCCTCGGAAACGTCGGGCAACGTGCTGCGGGCGAGCGTCAGGCCATTCGAGTGGATGCCCGTCGAGGGCAGCCCGATCACCACGTCGCCCGGCTCGATCGCGGCTCCCGTCACCACGCGCTCGAGCGAGACCAGGCCCGCGCAGGTCCCGACGAGGTCGAACCCGCGCGGGGAGGGATGGCCGCGTACGAGCTCGGGCAGCTGCGCGAGCTCGCCGCCCGGGACCTCGATACCGGCGTCCTCGGCGCCGGCCCTGAGCCCGCGGGCGATCGCCGCGAGCATCTCCGGCTCGGCCTCCTCCACCGCGATGTAGTCGAGCAGGGCGATCGGCTCGGCGCCGACGCACACGACGTCGTTGGCGTTCATCGCCACGCAGTCGATCCCCACCGTGTCGTAGCGCTCGAGGGCCTCGGCGACGACGATCTTCGTGCCCACGCCGTCGGTGGCGAGCGCGAGCCCGGTGCGATCGTCGATCCCGAGCACGCTCGCGTAGTGGCCCGACGCGAGCACCGAGCGCGAGGGACGACCCGGATCGGTGCCGGCGAGCACCTCGACCAGCGCGGCCACCGCCCGCCCCGACCGGCCGGTGTCGACGCCGGCGCGGGCGTAGGCGCGTTCGCCGCTCACGAAACCATTGAAGCGAACCGGGCGGCGCTCGCGGCGGTGCGGGACCTCGTCCGCCGCAGGCGAGCGCACGCGAACGCGCCGAGGACCACCCGGTAGGCGCCGAGCGGCACGTACGAGCGCGCGCCCGCCATCCGCCCCAGGGGGCCCCGGGCCGCGAGCGTCGACAGCGCGGCCGCGGCGAAGCCGACGGCGAACGGCGGGCGCAGCGCGGAAGGGAGCCCTGCTCGGAGCAGGCGACCTCCCTTCAGCCCCGAGGCCCCGACGATCACCGGCAGCGCGGCGTGGCGCGACAGACGGCTCGCTGCCGCTCGGTCGAGGCGACGCGCGCGCGCGGCGGTCAGCGTGGCGCCGTTGCGCGAGACGCCGGGGCGAGTGCGAGCGCCTGCGCCAGCCCGAGCACGAGGTGGTCGAGCACGCCCGCGTCTTCCTAGCGGCGCGTGGCGG
This sequence comes from Thermoleophilaceae bacterium, assembly GCA_035296645.1. Lineage (GTDB taxonomy): Bacteria > Actinomycetota > Thermoleophilia > Solirubrobacterales > Thermoleophilaceae > JACCUC01. Next base: position 508 of record DATHAN010000131.1, on the reverse strand, counting down.
GAGCCCGGTCGGCGGCGGCCAGGGCGACCCCGCCCACCATCTGCGCGATCGCGACCTGCCACGGCGCCCCGAGGCGCGCCTCGATCGGCCGCTCGAGAAGCGACCCGGCCGCCGCCGTCGGCACCAAGGCGAGCGCCGCGCCGAGGGCCCGACGCGCGTCGAGCTCACGTACGACACCGGCGACCTCCGCGCGGAGGGCGATGGTGAGCGCGAGCGCCGTGCCGGCATGCAACGCGACCTCGAACCCCTTGCGCAGCTCGGCCGCGAGGCGCGCGTACGGCCACCCCAGCAAGGCCGGGACGAGCACCAGGTGACCCGAGCTCGAGACGGGGAGAAGCTCGTCCGGGCCCTGGCGGGCACCGAGCGCCAGGGCATGCCGGAGCGGCAGCTCGGCGCTGCCGGGCCGCGGCGTCCTAGGCTCCCTGGGCGGTCGCGCGTCGCTGGCGCCGGTCGCGCCACCAGCGCGCGACCAGGTACACCGCACCCAGCACGATCGCCGCGGCAACGA
>DATHAN010000130.1:0-15630 GCA_035296645.1 Thermoleophilaceae bacterium | reverse complement strand
GTCGGCGTGGTCGAGCGCGACGAGGCGCTCAAGTACGCCCGCGACCGCGACCTCGACCTCGTCGAAGTGGCACCGCAGGCGCGCCCGCCAGTGTGCCGCGTGCTCGACTACTCGAAGTACAAGTACGAGCAGGAGCAGAAGACCAAGGCGGCGCGCCGCCACCAGAAGTCGGTGACCGTGCGCGAGATCAAGCTGCGGCCGAAGATCGCGACGAACGACTACGAGACGAAGAAGGGGCACGTCGAGCGCTTCCTGCGTCACCAGGACAAGGTCAAGGTGACGATCATGTTCCGCGGCCGCGAGACGACGCACCCTGAGCGCGGCGAGCAGCTCCTGCTGCGGCTCGCCGAGGACGTGGCCGAGCTCGGCACGATCGAGCAGCGCCCGAACCTCGACGGCCGCAACATGACGATGATGCTGGCGCCGCTGCCGCCGAAGGCGGACGGCGGCGGAGACGGCGGTGGCCAGGCCGGAAGCGCTTCGCGTTCGAACGATGGGGCAGGCGGCGAAGGCCGCCGCGACGGGGGCGGGGGCAGCGCGGGGGAGGACGGCTCCGAGCCGGTTCCCGCCGCCACCACCAGCGACTCCGGCTAGACCGCTCAGGCGTCGCCCGCGGGCCGCGAAGCGCCGCCACCGCGCCCTCGCCCGCGACGCAGAACGGCCGCGGCGGCATTCACCGCCACGACCGTCCCGATCATGCGCTTCGCGTGCGGCTCAGCGCATCTCGGTGGCGCCGGTCTGGTCGCCCGGATCGGTCTCGCCGGCGGTGGAGGCCCCGGTGGCGTTCCCCGGCGCGTCGGTCTTGACGCCGTCGCGCGTCTCGGCGCCGGTGCCCTGGGTCTGCTCGCTCGCGCCCGTGCCGTCCGCTCGGTCGGACTCGCCGGCGGTCGAGGCCCCGGTGAACTGAGCGGCGGCGCCCGCGTCGGTCTTGACGCCGTCGCGCGTCTCGGCGCCCGTGCCTTGGGTCTGCTCGCTCGCGCCCGTGCCGTCCGCGCCGTCGGTCTCGCCGGCGGTCGAGGCGCCGGTCTGCTGGGCCGCCGGCCCGGCATCGGTGTTGACCCCCTCGCCGGTCTCGTTACCGGTCTCGGCGTCGGCGGCCGTTCCGGTCTCGCCGTCCGTGCCGTCGTCGCCCTCGGCGTCCGGGTCGCCGTCAGACTCGCCTTCCGACTCGCCGCCGTCTTCGCCGCCCTCCCAACGCGCGATCACCGCCGGGTCGCCGCCGTCCGTGGACGCGCTGGCGCCGGCGGCCCAGTACAGCGGCACCGACAGGAGCAGGACGAGCGCCGCGAGCCCCATCGCGGCGCGCCGGGTAAGCGAGCGCTGGTCGCTCGCCGCGCTGCCGTCAGCGGCGAGCTCGAGGAAGATCGCGGGGGCGGCCCAGGGCTCGCTCCGGCGCGCCCGCTCGGCGCGTGGGTCGGATGGCTAGGCGACATGGACTCCTCCTCGGCGGTCGTGTGGCGGTGCGCTCGGAGGGTCGGCGCAGGCACCGGAGCGCTTGACGCGCGAGGGCGGCGCATGGACGCATGTCCACCGGCCCGACGAGGAACGGTCGGGTGGCGACGACCGGCGACGACCGGTCCCGCGGCCGCGCCCGGCGTCGCCTAGCGCATCCTCGCGCCGAACCGCCCGAACGTGAGCTTGCGCGGCAGGGCGGCGACGAGCGGCTCGAGGGCGCGGACGAGGTCAGCGGCGGTCGGCCGCTCGGCGGGTGCCCTCGCGAGGCACGCGTGGATCAGCTCACCGAGCTCACGCGGCAGCGCGTCGGGCAGCGGCCGCGGCTCCTCCCCGAGCTGGGGGAAACGGACATGGGGATCGTCGCTGTCGCGGGCGCCCGGCGGTCGCGGGAAGGGGACGTCGCCCGCGATGGCGCGATAGAGCGTTGCGCCCAGCCCCCACACGTCGGAGGCGGGGCCGATCTCACCGGGGTGCTCGTCGGGCTTGCACTGCTCGGGCGGCATGTAGGCGTCCGTCCCGATCGGAACGCGGACCTGCTCCGCGCGCGCGAGCGTGCGGGCGATCGAGAGGTCGATGAGGCGAGGAGGTACGCCCATCACGATGTTGTCGGGCTTCGTGTCGAGGTGGACCCAGCCCTCCTCGGCCATGTAGTGCAGCGCGGCGCCGACGTGGGCGGCGAGCGGCAGGAGCTGCTCGAGCGGCAGGGTCCTGCCCCGGCGGGTGGTCCGCCGCAGCGTCGGTCCCTCGAGGTGCTCGATCAGGAGATGCGGGTGAGCCCCGGCGAGCACGGCGTCGAACCCGCGCACGAGCACGGGATGCGAGAGGCGCTCGAGCGCGGTCGCCTCGTGCTCGAGCTCCCGCAGCGCCCGCGGGTCCTCGGCCTGGTCGGGACGAACGACCTTGGCCACCGCGAGCGAGAACAGGTGCTCGTCCCACACGAGGAACACCTCGAAGCGCCGGCCGCCCCCGAGCGATCGCACGACGCTGCGCCGCGGGGCGATCTCGGCCCCCTCCTCGAGCTCCCACGACGCCGGTTCGCCGCCGTCCGGCGGGGCGGCGGGGTCGCGCTCGGGCCCGGAGCTCGCCTCCGGCAGGCCGTCGACGGGCTGGTCCTCGCCGGAGGAGCCGCGCGCGTTTCGGAGTGATCGGAGGGAAGGCAAGGAGGGGCGGGTTGGCGTGCGCGCTTCGACGCTCGCCCAAAGTCAATCGGAAGCGGCGGCCGTCTGCTTGAATGGACCGCTCCTATGCCGAAGATGAAGTCGCACTCCGGCGCGAAGAAGCGCTTCAAGGTCACCGGGCGCGGCAAGCTCCGCGCGCGCCATGCGATGACGAGCCACATCCGCGTCAAGAAGAACGCCAAGCGTCAGCGGCGTCTGGCCGAGGACCTCGTCGTCTCGGACGCCGATCGGCCGCGCGTCAGGGAGCTGCTCGGGCGATGAGCCGCGTCAAGCGCTCCGGGCAAGCGCGCAAGAAGCGGCGCGCGACCCTCGCCCGCGCCAAGGGCTACCGCGGCGACGCGCACAAGAGCTACAAGCGCGCGAAGGAGGCCCTGCTCAAGGCCGACACCTACGCGTACCGCGACCGGCGCAACCGCAAGCGCGACTTCCGGCGGCTGTGGATCACCCGCATCAACGCCGCCGCGCGGCGTGAGGGGCTGACCTACGGCCAGTTCATGCACGGGCTCAAGCTCGCCGAGATCGAGGTCGACCGCAAGATGCTGGCCGACATCGCCGTGCGCGACCCCGAGACGTTCCGACGCTTTGCCATGACCGCCCGCGAGCACGCGGAGCGGGCTCGCTCCGGCGGGCACCGGGAGGCGGCGGCTGCCTGACGTACGCGGAGGCAGGCTCGCTGAACCTCGGGGCGCCGGAGACGGCGCCCTTTTTCGTTCCAGGACCACGATGATCACCTCACCCGACAACCCCAAGCTCAAGACCATCCGCCGCCTCGCCGACGTACGCCACCGGCGCCGGACCGGCCTGTTGGTGGCCGAGGGCGAGGACCTCGTCGACGCCGCCGCCCGGGCGGGAGTGGAGCCCGAGTGGCTGCTCGTCGCTGGAGTCGACGTGGAAGCGGGCCTGCTCGACGAGGTGAGCTCGCTCGGCTCGGGCACGCGCGTGGTCGGGGTCTATCGGCAGCGGTTCTCCGAGCCGGGCGGCGAGCTGTCCGTGTACCTGCACGGGGTGGCCGACCCGGGGAACGTGGGGACGGTCATACGCTCGGCGCACGCCCTGTGCGACGGACCGGTCGTGCTCGGGCCGGGCTGCGCCGACCCCTACTCACCCAAGGCGGTACGTGCCAGCATGGGCTCGGTGCTCGCCCGCCCACCGGCGCGTGCGGACCTCGGCGAGCTGCGCGAGCGCTTGCCGATCGCGGCCATCGCGCTCGACCCGGGCTCGGAGCCCGCGCTCGCCGAGCTGCGGGCATCCGAGCTCGAGCCGCCGGTGGTCGTGTGTCTCGGGGCCGAGCGCGAGGGCCTGCCACGCGAGCTGCGCGAGCGCGCCGACGTGGTTGCGTCCATCCCCCTGCGCGCGGACGGTCCGGACTCGCTCAACGCCGCGATGGCCGCCACCGTCGCCTTGTACGAGCTCCGTCCCAGGATGGCCCGCCGTCGCGCCGGCGACCGCCCGGACGGGACCCTCTCCACGACTAGGATGGCCTCCGATGTCTGAGCCCGCCGCCAAGCGCCGCCTCGAGGAGCTCGAGGCGGAGGCCGAGGCCGCGGTTGCGGCGGCCGGCGCGAGCGACGAGCTCGAGGCCACGCGGGTGCGTTACCTCGGTCGCAAGTCGGAGCTCACCGCGACGCTGCGCTCGATCGGCGACCTGCCGCCCGCCGAGCGTGGGCCCGTGGGACAGGCGGCGAACGCCGTGCGCTCCCGGCTCGAGGACCTCGTCGCCGCGCGGGGGGCGGAGCTCGAGGCCGCCGAGCTCGATCGGCGCCTCGGTCAGCACCGCGTCGACGTGACCCTCCCCGGCGACCCGCCGCTCCCGGTCGGGCACCTCCATCTCGTCACGGATATCCGCCGCCAGCTCGAGGACGTCTTCGTCGGGCTCGGCTACCGGGTGCTCGAGGGGCCCGAGGTCGAGTACGAGTACTACAACTTCACCGCGCTCAACCATCCGCCCTCGCACCCCGCGCGCGCGCCGCAGGACACCTTCTACCTGTCCGACACCGTGCTGCTGCGCACGCACACCTCGCCGATGCAGGTGCGCGCGATGGAGGCCCGGGAGCCCCCAATCCATGTGGTGGTGCCGGGGCGGGTGTACCGCCCCGACACCCCCGACGCGACGCACGTGCCGATGTTCCACCAGCTCGAGGGGCTGGCGATCGACGAGGACATCACGCTCGCCGACCTCCAGGGCACGCTGCGCGAATTCGCGCGCGCGATGTTCGGGCCAAGCGAGGAGGTGCGCCTGCGGCCGGGCTACTTCCCGTTCACCGAGCCGAGCGTCGAGGTCGACGTCTCGTGCTTCGTATGCGACGGGACGGGAGCCGCGGGCGGCGAGCGCTGCCCGACGTGCAAGGGCGAGGGGTGGATCGAGATCCTCGGAGCGGGGATGGTCGACCCGAACGTCCTCGCCTTCATGGCCGACTCGGGCTACGACCCGGAGCGAGTGCAGGGCTTCGCGTTCGGCATGGGGATCGAGCGGATCGCCATGCTCAGGTACGGCGTGCCCGACCTGCGCATGCTGTGGGAGAACGACGTGCGCCTGCTGGAGCAGTTCGGGGCATGAGGGTCCCGGTCGGCTGGCTGCGCTCGGCGTGCGATCCGGGGCTCACCGCCGCGGAGATCGCCGACGCCCTGACCCTCGGCGGGGTCAAGCTCGAGCGGCTCCATCGCACGGGCGTCGGCGACCCGTCGGCGTTCGTCGTGGGTCGGGTGCTCGAGGCCGAGCGCCACCCGAACGCCGAGCGGCTGTCGGTGTGCCGGGTGGACGACGGATCGCGCAAGCCGCGCACGATCGTGTGCGGGGCGCCGAACGTGGCGGGCGGGCAGACGGTCGCGGTGGCGCGACCGGGCGCCGTGATGCCGGACGGCACCGTGCTCGACGAGGCGGAGCTGCGCGGGGTGACCTCGAGCGGGATGATCCTCGCGGAGGACGAGCTCGGGATAGGCGACGATCACAGCGGAGTGCTCGTGCTCGACAACGGGTTCGCGCCCGGGGCGCCGCTCGTCGAGGCGCTCCCGATCGCCGACGAGGTCATCGAGATCGAGGTGACGCCGAACCGGCCGGACGTGATGGGCGTGTACGGCGTCGCGCGCGAGCTGCACGCGGTCACCGCCGCGCGGCTCGCCGAGGACCCGACCGTCTCCGATGCCCCGCCGCTCGGCGACGACCGCGCCGAGAACCACGCGCGCGTCGAGATCGCCGATCCCGACGTGTGCCTGCGCTTCACCGCCCGCGTGTTCGAGGGCGTACGGATCGGGCCCTCGCCGGCGTGGCTCAAGCAGCGCCTCATGGCCGCCGGGCAGCGGCCGATCTCGAACGTGGTCGACATCACGAACTACGTGATGCTGCTCACCGGGCAGCCGCTTCACGCCTTCGACCTCGACCGCGTGCGCGGCTCGCGGATCGTCGTCCGGCGCGCGCGCGACGGCGAGACGATGGTCACCCTCGACGGCGTCGAGCGGCGCTTCTGGCCGGAGGTGGCGCTCGTGTGCGATGCCGAGGGCCCGAGCGGGATCGCCGGCGTCATGGGTGGCCAGGTGTCCGAAATCTCCGACGCGACGACGCGCGTCCTCATGGAGGCGGCGACGTGGGTGGGGCCGAACATCATGCGCACCTCGCGCGACCTCGCCCTGCGCACCGAGGCCTCGGCGCGCTTCGAGAAGGGCCTCCACCCCGAGCTCGCCATGGCCGCGCAGCGTCTCGCGGCCAAGCTCATGGTCGAGCTGTGCGGGGCGCGGCTCGTGCCGGGGACGCTCGACGCCTATCCGCGGCCGGTGGCGCCGCGGCAGGTCGGGCTGCGGCTGGTGCGCATCGAGTCGCTGCTCGGCGCCCCGGTGGCCGAGGACGAGGTGCGCGTGATCCTCGCCCGGCTCGGGTTCGAGGTCGATCCGGACGGCGAGCCGGGACGCATCGAGGTCGCCGTTCCGCCGTGGCGCGACGGCGACGTGCAGCGCGAGGCCGACCTGATCGAGGAGGTCGCGCGGGTCCACGGGCTCGACCGGCTGCCCGCAACGCTCCCGGCGCGAACCGCGGCCGGGGGTCTGAGCAGCGCCCAGCGGCTGCGGCGCCGGCTCGAGGACGCGCTGCGCGATCGCGGCGTGTTCGAGGTGGCGAGCTACAGCTTCACCTCGGAGGCGGCGCTTGAGCGGCTGCGGCTCGACGCGGGCGACGCGCTGCGCGTGCGCAACCCGCTGAGCGAGGAGGGGCGCGTGCTGCGTCCGCTGCTCCTGCCCGGGCTGCTCGGAGCCGCCCGGCACAACGCGGCCCACGGCCGGCCGGCGCTGGCGCTCTTCGAGTCGGCGCACGTGTACTCGCCGGCGGCCGCGTCCGGCGACCCCGACGCGAGCACGAGCGCGCCCCACAGCCCGCGCGGGGCCCATCCGGCGGACGAGCGCCACCACCTCGCCGGCCTGCTGACCGAGGCGGCGCCGGCGACCTGGCGCTCCCAGGCCCGGACCGCCGACTTCTACGCCGCCAAGGCGCTGGTCGAGGCGGTCCTCTCCGTCGCGCGCGTCGAGTGGCGCGCCGAGCCGGCGGCCCACCCGCTCCTCCATCCTGGCCGCGCGGCCCGGGTGATCGCCGCCGGCGGCCGTGAGCTCGGGTGGCTCGGCGAGCTGCACCCGCTCGTCGCGGGGGCGTGGGAGGTGCCGTCGGCCGCCGCGTTCGAGCTCGACGCCGACGGCCTCGCCGCACTCGCGACACTGTCCGAGAGCCCGCGCTATCGCGATCTCGCCGCGCTCGCGACACTGTCCGAGAGCCCGCGCTATCGCGATCTCACGAGCTTCCCGGCCGTCGTCCAGGACATTGCGGTGACCGTCGCCGAGGCGGTGAGCGCCGCCGAGGTCGAGGCCGCGGTACGCGAGGGCGCGGGCGAGCTTCTGAGCTCGGCGCGGGTGTTCGACGTCTATCACGGCGACCAGCTCGGCGAGGGGCGCAAGTCGCTCGCCCTGCGGCTCGAGTTCCGGGCCCGCGACCGCACGCTCACCGACGACGAGGTGGCGGAGCGGCGGACGCAGATCGAGCGGTCGCTCGCCGCCATCGGGGGGTCGCTCCGTGCCTAGGGTCGCCGTCGTCGGCGCCGCCGGGTTCGCGGGCGCTCTGTGCGCGGCGATCGTCGCGCGTCATCCGTCGCTCGAGCTCACGTGCGTGACCGCGCGCTCGGACGCCGGCCTGCGCCTCGACGAGATCTACCCGCGCCACCACGTCGCGCTCGAGCTCGAGCCGTTCGAGCCGGACGCGGTCGCCGAGCAGGCCGAGGCGGCGCTCGTGGCCTACCCGCACGGGGCCTCGGCCCCGGTGGTGCGCGAGCTGCGCGCCCGCGGGCTCAAGGTCGTCGACCTGTCGGCCGACTTCCGGCTCGAGCAGCATCGCTACGAGCGCTTCTACGGGCCGCACGCCGCGCCCGGCCTGCTCGGCGAGGCGGTGTACGGGCTGCCCGAGCTCGACCGCCGCGACGCGATCCGCCGCGCCGAGCTCGTCGCCGGCCCCGGCTGCTACCCGACCGCGGCGCTGCTCGCCCTGTGGCCGCTGCGCGAGCTCATGGGCGACGCGATCGTCGACGCCAAGTCGGGCGTCTCGGGCGCCGGCCGCGAGGCCACGGGCACCACCCACTTCGTGTCCGTCGCCGAGAACGTCAACCCGTACAAGGTCGAGGGCCACCGTCACCGCGCGGAGCTCGATCAGGAGCTCGGCGAGGCGAGGCCCGTCACCTTCACTCCGCACCTGCTTCCGCTCGACCAGGGACTGCTCGCCTCCTGCTACCTCACCCCGGTCCGCGAGCTGAGCGCCGCCGACGTAGGTGAGCTGTTCGCCACGGCCTACGCCGAGGAGCCGTTCGTGGAGCTCGCCGAGCGCCCGCCCGGCGTGCGCGACGTGCGCGAGACGAATCTGTGCCGGATCCACGCCACCGTCGAGCCGGCGACCGGCCGAGTGCTCGTGTTCGCGGCGATCGACAACCTGTGGAAGGGTGCCGCCTCGCAGGCGGTCCAGGACCTGAACCTGATGCTGGGAGTGCCCGAGGCGGAGGGCCTCGGCGCCACCGCCACTCGCGCCGCGGCGCCCGGGCGCGCGCCCGGGCGAACGGAGCAGGTCCCCTCGTGAGCACCGCCGGGGGCAGCACGGTGGCGCCGGCGCAGGGATTCTTTCGCTCGCGCTGGGTCGAGCGCCCGGGCCACGTCCGCGAGCTCGAGCCGGCCGCGCTCCCGCGCGGCTTCCGCGCCGCCGGGGTGGCCGCAGGGCTCAAGGCCGACGGCCTCGACGTCGGCCTGCTCGTCTCGGACGCGACCGGGACGACCTCGGCCGCCCGCTTCACGCGCAACGCCCTCGTCGGCGCGCCGGTGGCGGTCTCGCGCGAGGGTGCGCTCGACGGCCTGCGCGCGGTCCTAGCGAACGCGGCCTACGCCAACGTGGGCGACGGCGAGCGCGGCCTCGCCACCGCGCGCGAGTCGCAGGCCGCGGCCGCCGATCTGCTCGACGTCCCGCCGGAGCGGATCGGGCTCGCCTCGACCGGACGCGTGGCGGTCGAGCTCCCGGCCGAGCGCCTGATCGACGGCGTGGGGAGCGCCGCCGCGCGGCTGGGGCCGGACGCGTCGGGCTTCTCCGAGGCGATCCTCACCACTGACCGCTGGTCGAAGCGCGCGTGCCTCGAGGTCGAGCTGCCGTCGGGCGCCGTGCGCCTCGCGGGCCAGGCCAAGGGGGCGGGCATGATCTCGCCCGCGTTCGCCACGATGTTCTGCTTCGTCGAGACCGACGCGGCCCTCGAAGCGCACACCGCCGACCTGCTCACCGGCGTGTGCGTCAAGCGCTCGTTCGACCGCATCTCGGTCGACGGCCAGCTCTCGACCAGTGACACGGTCTACGTGCTGGCGAGCGGGGCGTCGGGGGTGCGGGTCGAACCGGAGTCCGAGGACGAGCTCCGCCTCGGGGAGGCGCTCGACGCGCTCATGCGCCAGCTCGCGCTCGAGATCGTCGCCGACGGCGAGGGAGCGACCCGGGTCGGCCGCGTCGTCGTGCGCGGCGGCGACGAGCTCGTCGTCGCGGTGGCGCGCGCGGTCGCCGACTCGCCGCTCGTCAAGACCGCCCTGCTCGGCGCCGACCCGAACTTCGGGCGGGTGCTGCAGGCCGCGGGTCAGGCGCTCGGGTTGGCCGGCGTCCCGTTCCTCGTCGACCTGGATGTCGAGGGACGGAGGGTGGCCTCGGCCGGTCAGGCGCTCGAGCTCTCCGACGAGAACCGGCGCGAGCTCGAGCGCTCGGTGGCGACGACGGAGGTCGAGATCGAGCTCACGGTGCCCGGGTCGGGCGGCGAGACCGAGGTCTTCTTCTCCGACCTCACGCACGAGTACGTGACGCTCAACGCCGACTACACCACGTGAGCTCCCCGGCTCGCCACGACGCGCGCCCGCGGGATGTCGCCACGCTGCTCGAGGCGCTGCCCTACATCCGGCAGTTCCACGGGCGCACGATCGTCATCAAGTACGGGGGCGCGGCGATGAGCGACCCGGCGCTGCGCGAGGAGTTCGCGCGCGACGTCGTGCTGCTCAAGTACGTGGGGATGAACCCGATCGTCGTGCACGGCGGCGGCCCCGACATCACCCGCTACATGGAGCGCCTCGGCATGAAGGTCGAGTTCGTCGACGGCCTCCGCGTCTCGGACGAGCAGACGGTCGAGGTGGTGAAGATGGTGCTCGTCGGCAAGCAGAACAAGGACATCGTGCTGCGGCTCGGTCGCCACGGACAGGCGGCGATCGGACTGTGCGGCGACGACGGCTCGCTGTTCCGCGTCCGCAAGGCGAGCGTCGGCGGCCGCGACCTCGGCTTCGTGGGCGATATCGAGCGCGTCGACGTCGACGTGCTCAACCACGTGGCCGTCGACTACATCCCGGTGATCGCCTCGGTCGGCGCCGACGCCGAGGGCCACTCCTACAACGTGAACGCCGACACCGCGGCGGGCGCGGTCGCCGAGGCGATGGGCGCCCAGAAGCTCGTGTTCCTGACCGACGTCGAGGGCTGGCTCGCCGAGCCGCCCGACCCGGCGACGCTCGTCTCGCAGGCGAGCGCCGACGACCTCGACCGCTCGCTCGCGGCGATCGCCGGGGGGATGCGGCCGAAGCTCGAGGCGTGCCGCGACGCCGTCCGCGGCGGCGTCGAGAGCGCGCACGTGATCGACGGGCGCGTGGCCCACTCGCTCCTGCTCGAGCTCTTCACCGACGAGGGCATCGGAACCAAGGTCTTCCGGTGAGCGAGGCCGCTTCACCCCTCGCGCCCGCGCCGGCCACGGGGGCGGGCGCCGGCGAGATCGAGGCGCTCGATCGCGACCACGTGATGCCGACCTACCGCCGGCTGCCGGTCGCCTTCGAGCGCGGCGAGGGATCGTGGCTCTTCGACTCCGACGGCGTCGCCTACCTCGACCTGCTCGCGGGGATCTCGGTGACCCAGATCGGGCATGCCCACGCCGCGCTCGTCGAGGCGATCTCGGGCCAGGCGGGCCGGCTCCTGCACGGCTCGAACCTGTTCCTCAACGAGCCGGCGGCGCGCCTCGCGCGGCGCCTCGCCGAGCGCTCGCTCGGGGGGAAGGTCTTCTTCTGCAACTCGGGCGCCGAGGCGAACGAGTGCGCGATCAAGCTGGTGCGCCGGCACCGCCCGCGCGGCGAGATCGTCGTGCTCGAGCACGCCTTCCACGGGCGCACGCTCGGCGCCCTCTCGGCGACGCCCGCGGGCGACAAGCAGGAGCCGTTCGAGCCGCTTGTGCCGGGCTTTCGCGTCGTCCCGCGCGACGATCCCGAGGCACTCGCCGACGCGATCGGGGACCAGGCCGCGGCGATCTTCATCGAGCCGATCCAGGGCGAGTCGGGCATCCATCCGATCGCCGAGGAGGTCCTGCTGGCGGCGCGCGAAGCGTGCGACCAGACGGGCGCGGTGCTCGTGTTCGACGAGATCCAGTGCGGCGTCGGGCGGACCGGCACGCTGTGGGCGTACGAGGGACTGCCGGTGCGGCCCGACGTCATGACGACGGCCAAGGGGCTCGGGGGCGGTCTCCCGGTCGGGGCGTGCGTGACGACGCCCGAGCTCGGCGACGTCTTCCGCCCGGGCGACCACGGCTCGACGTTCGCGGGCGGCCCGCTCGTCGCGGCGGCGGCGGGCGCGGTGCTCGACGTGGTCGACGACGAGAGGTTCCTGGCCGCGGTGGCCGAGAAGGGCGAGCGGCTGCGCGCCGGCGTGCGCGCGCTCGGACTGGAAGACGTGCGCGGCCGGGGCCTCATGCTCGCCTTCGCGGCCGACGACGCACCGGCGCTCGTACGCCGGGCTCTGCTCGAGCAGCGGCTCGTGATAAACGCGACGGGGCCCGACACGGTGCGGCTCCTCCCGCCGCTCACGATCTCCCTCGAGGAGATCGAGGAGGGGCTGCGGCGCCTCGACAGTACGCTGCGAGCGTGAGCTCGAGCGCGTCCGTGCGTCACCCGCTGTTCGCGCGCGCGTACGCGTTCATCGGCACGCGCGCCGAGGACGCCGGCCAGGCCGAGCACCGCGACCAGCTGCTCGCGGGCCTGAGCGGTCGCGTCGTCGAGGTCGGTGCGGGCAACGGACTCAACTTCGGTCACTATCCGGAGACCGTCGACGAGGTGGTCGCGGTCGAGCCCGAGCCGTACCTGCGCGAGCACGCCGAGCAGGCAGCGGCGGAGGCCCCCGTGCCGGTGACCGTGCTCGACGGGGTCGCCGATGCCCTTCCGCTCGACGACGCCTCGGTCGACGCAGGGGTCGCCTCGCTCGTGCTGTGCTCGGTGCCGAGCCAGGCGACGGCGCTCGCGGAGCTCCGCCGCGTCATCCGACCCGGCGGCGAGCTGCACTTCTACGAGCATGTGCGCGCCGAGGGCTCCCCGCTCGCCGGGCTCCAGCGCGCGGCCGACGTTGTGTGGCCGCACGTGTCCGGTGGGTGCCACACCCACCGCGACACTCCGCGTGCGATCGAGCGCTCCGGCTTCGAGATCGAGAGCTGCCGGCGCTTCAACTTCCGGCCGTGCTATCTCGTGGCGCCGGTGGCGCCGCACGTGCTCGGCCGCGCGCGGCGCGCCTGAGGCCGAGGACCCCGCACGCCGGGAAGGCGACCACCGTCCGAGGCAACCTCGGTCGGCGACCCGGGGGCCAGCGGGACGCCGCGCCCCTCAGGCGATCGGCGGCGACCTTCCCTCGACGCTCCCGAGCAGCGTCGCGTCCCAGCCCCCGGCGACGCACGCCCGGCGAAACGCCGACCGGGCGAAGGCGAGCCCCGCCGAATGGGGGTCGGTCGCCGAGCAGACGTCCTCCCAGTCGAGGACGTACTCGCCGAGCTCGTCCTCCCAGCGGGCCGCGGGCGGCTCGAGCGTCGCGCTCGCGAAGCCTCCCGGCGCGGGATGCGCGTACGCGTAGAAGGCCGCCTTCCCGTAGTTGCGGTCGCCCGGCCACCACCCGACGGCGACCTCCTGTGCGTCCATCGCGTTCCGCGTGATGAAGTCGTCCGCGGGCGGGTCGGCACGCGAGCCGGAGAAGAGGTTCACCGCGAGGTCGAACGAACCCCACCAGGCGTTGACCGGCGTGGCGCGGCCGCGATACGGCGCTCGCAACTCGGCGAGCACGAGCGCGGCGCGCGTCGCCGCCGAGAAGTACTCGGCCACCTGCGCCGGGTCGTAGCGCGCGTGCTCGTCGTCCTCGTCGAGCGGGACGCTCCATGGGACCTCCTGCGGCGTGGGGTCGATCTCCACGCGTCCGGCGAGCGCGCGGATCGACTCGAGGACTTCGCGCGTCACCTCGCCCACGGGCCTGTCCGGGACCAGCGCGACGCGCCGCGCCTCTCCGGCGCTGTGCTCGACCAGCGCCTCGTGGGCGTGGAGGTCGAGGGCGGCCACGAACGCTCCGGACCCGTCCGGCGCCGGCAACGGAGCGGTCTCCCACCTGCGTGCGGTGAGGCGCAGGGCGGCGTGCTGGAGCTCCGGCTCGGGCGGAGCGAGCGCGACCGCGAGCTTGCCGAGCAGTTGGGTGTGGGCGTGGAGCGTGTCGCAGGTCTCGCTCCAGGCCGCGTAGTCGAGCGCTGGCCACGCGGGGGTCATGGCTGCACGCTACCGCCTCGCCGCGATCCGCCGGTGGGGCGTCGAACCGGCCTAGGCCGCACCCCCGGCAGGCCAACGCGGGCGTGACGAGCGTCACCTTGCCATGCCGGCCCGCTGCTAATCTATGCGGTCCGCACTTAGATATCTTCACGAGAGCGAGAACCCGAGGTGCCCGATTTCCCAGCCTTCGGCGGCTCTCCCGGCATCTGCGACCTCTGCGGTCAGCGCCCGGGACGGATCCGCGTACACCTTCACAACGGCGACGAGCAGACGCACGCGACCCTGTGCGAGCGGTGCGCCCGCCAGGCCATGCAGGCCGGCGGACTCCCGCTGAGCACGCTCGCCGGCGGCCGTTCCGCGCCGCAGTCAGACAACAGCCGCGACGACGGCTCGGCGACCCTCGCCCTCGACGAGTTCGGCCGTGACCTCACCGCCGACGCGGCGGAGGGGCGCATCGACCCGGTCATCGGGCGCGACGCCGAGATCGAGCAGACGGTCGAGACCCTGTCGCGCCGGCGCAAGAACAACGCCGTGCTGATCGGCGAGGCCGGCGTGGGCAAGACCGCGATCGCCGAGGGTCTGGCGCGCCGCATCCACGAGGACGACGTGCCGGAGAGCCTGCGCGGCCACCGCGTGGTCGCGCTCGACCTCGCGGGCGCGCTCGCGGGGTCGCAGTTCCGCGGGCAGTTCGAGCAGCGACTGAAGAGCGTGCTCGAGGAGGCGGCGCGGCCCGAGGCCAACGTGATCCTGTTCATCGACGAGCTCCACACCGTGCTCGGCGCGGGAGCGGCCGAGGGCGCGATGGATGCCGCCAACATGCTCAAGCCGCTGCTCGCACGCGGCGAGCTGCGCGTGATCGGCGCGACGACGCTCGCCGAGTACCGCAAGATCGAGCGCGACGCCGCGCTCGCGCGCCGCTTCTCGGCGGTCACGGTCGACGAGCCGTCCGTCGAGGAGACCCTCGCGATCCTGCGCGGCCTACGCCAGGGCTACGAGGAGCACCACGGCCTCGAGATCGCCGACGAGGCGCTCGTCGCCGCGGCGCGGCTGTCCGACCGCTACGTCTCCGAGTACCACCTGCCGGACAAGGCGATCGACCTGGTCGACCAGGCGGCCGCTCGCGTGCGCCTGCGCGGCGGCGAGAGCCGCTCCGAGCTCGCCGGGGTGCGCGCCGAGCTCGAGCGTGCCCGCGCCGACAAGGACGCGGCCGTGCAGGCCGAGGAGTACGAGCGGGCCGGGGAGCTCAAGGACCGCGAGGCCGAGCTCGAGCGACGCGTGCGCGAGCTCGAGGCGGCGGCGACCGAGTCCGCCGGGGCGGAGGCCTCCGGTGGATCGCCCGATGCCTCGAACGCCCCGGAGGCCGGTGCGGGCGAGGCCGCAGGCCGCGATGCCACCACTCGGGCGGCGACCGCCGCGCGGGCGGACGCCGCCGTGGTCGCAGAGGCGGACGTCGCCGCGGTGGTCGCCGCCCGTACCGGCATCCCCGTCGGCGAGCTCGTCGAGTCCGAGAGCGAGCGCCTCCAGCAGCTCGAGCACGACCTCCACGGCCGGGTGGTGGGTCAGGACGACGCGGTGGAGGCCGTCGCCGACACGATCCGGCGCGCCCGGGTCGGGCTATCGGAGGGCGACAGGCCGCTCGGGACGTTCCTGTTCCTCGGCCCGACCGGCGTCGGCAAGACCGAGCTCGTCAAGGCGCTGTCCGAGCGGCTGTTCGCCACCGACAAGGCGCTGGTGCGCATCGACATGTCCGAGTACCGCGAGCCGCACACGGTCGCGCGGCTGATCGGCTCGCCGCCCGGGTACGTCGGCTACGGCGACGGTGGGCAGCTCACCGAGCCCGTGCGGCGGCGCCCGTACTCGGTCGTGCTGCTCGACGAGGTCGAGAAGGCGCACCCCGAGGTGTGGAACGTCCTGCTCCAGGTGA
>DATHAN010000129.1:0-15651 GCA_035296645.1 Thermoleophilaceae bacterium | reverse complement strand
GCTCGCCTAAGCTGACTTCGTGCTGAGCGGAGCCTTCTTCGGCCGGGTCGTCCGCCGGGCGATCGGGCGACCGGTGCTGGCGATCGCGCTCGTCTGCCTGCTCGCGCTGGCCGGCGCGGCGCTCGCGCTGCGGGCGGACGTGTCGGCGTCGATCGCGACGCTGGTCGACCCCGACTCCGAGTCGTACGAGGCATCGGAGGCGTACAAGGACGAGTTCGGCGACGACCCGATCGCCATCCTCGTGCGCGGCAACCTCCAGCGCACGGTGCTCACCTCCGACCTCGGGCGTCTGGTCGCGCTCGAGGGCTGCCTATCGGGGAACGTACCGCCGCAGGGGCTCGCCTCGCTTCCCCCCGCGTGCCGCGAGCTCGCGCAGACGCGTCCGGTCAAGGTGGTGTACGGGCCCGGGACGTTCATCAACGCAGCGGTCACGCAGCTCAACGAGGGCTTCGGGCGCCGCCAGCAGCAGACCGCGGCGGCGGCCGAGCAGGCGGCGCGGCTCGCGGCCGAGGCGCAGCGGCGGCGCGGCGGGTCGAGGGCGAGGCAGCGGCAGGCGGCCGACGCCGCCCGCGAGCTCGTGGTCAGCCAGTTCCGTCGCCAGATCCTCCAGCTCGGGATCCGGTACGGCCTGACCGCCATGCCGACGATCGACAACCCGCAGTTCGTCTCCCAGCTCGTGTTCGACACGAGCCAGGGGGCGGGCGTGCCCAAGGCCCGCTTCGCCTCGTTCTTCCCGAGCCCGAACGCGGCGGTGATCCAGGTGCGGCTGCGCCCGGGCCTGTCCGATGCCGATCGCTCGCAGGCCATCGACCTGGTCGAGCGCGCCGTCGCCGCGCCCAGGTTCCGCCCGCAGGAGGGAGCCCGCTACATCGTGACGGGCGCGCCGGTGGTCGTCGACGGGCTCGCGGACGCGGTCAAGCGCTCGGCGTTCGTCCTGCTCGGCGCCGTTCTGCTCGTCATGGCGGCGACACTCGCGCTCGTCTTCCGCGCGCGCCTGCGGCTGGTGCCGCTCGGCGTCGCGGTGGCGGCCGCCGCGCTCACCTTCGGCGCGGTATCGCTTGTCGGCGGCTCGCTGACGATGGCGTCGATCGCCGCGCTGCCCGTGCTGATCGGACTCGCGGTCGACTACGCGATCCAGTTCCAGGCGCGCTTCGAGGCGGCACGGCGGGGGAGGGAGAGCGCGGGCGGGCGCGCCGCGGCGGGCGCGGATGGCGGTGGCGCGGGCGCGGGTGCGGGTGCCGCACGCGCGGGCGCCCGCATGGACGCAGGTGTCTCCCCGGTGCGCAGCCCACGTGAGGCGGCGACGGCCGCTGCCGTCTCGGGGGGCCCCACGATCGCCTCGGCGGCGCTGGCCACGGCCGCCGGCTTCCTCGTCCTCCTGCTCTCGCCGGTCCCGATGGTGCGCGGTTTCGGCCTCATCCTCATCGTCGGGATCGCCCTCGCCTTCGTGTGCGCCCTGACTGCGGGGTTCGCCACGCTCGCGCGCTTCTCCGAGCGCGCCCCGCGCCCACCCGACCTGCCCCCGATGCTTCCCCGCGTGCGCGCGGCGCTCGCGCGCGCGCGGGAGCGGATCGGCTCGACCCGGCTCGCCCGCGGCGCCGCCGGGCGCCGGCGGGCGTTCGGCGCCCGACTCGACGCGCGCTCTCATGGGCGCGCGGTGGCCGCCCGCGCGCGGCGAGCGGTCGACTACGCCGTGGCGCGCCCGCAGCGGGTGCTCGCGGTCGGCCTGGCGCTTGCGGTCCTAGGCTGGGTCGTCGACACCCAGCAGCAGGTGATCACCGACGTGCGCGAGCTCGTGCCCCGCGATCTTCCGGCGCTCGAGAACGCGGCCACGCTCGAGCGCGAGACCGGCGTGTCGGGCGAGCTCGACGTGACCGTCAGCTCCGACCGGCTCACCGACCCCATGGTCATCGACTGGATGTCGCGCTTCCAGGAGCAGGTGCTCGCGGCGAACGGCTACCGCGAGGGCGAGCCGTGCGGCGCCGGCCGCTCCCGACTGTGTCCCGCCTTCTCGCTACCGGAGCTCGTGCGGGCGGTGGGCATGACCGACCGCGCCGACGTCGAGGGCCTGCTGGACGCCATCCCGGCCTACTTCTCGCAGGCGGTCGTCTCCGAGGACCGCAGGACCGCGAGCCTCGCCTTCGGCATGCCGCTCATGCCGCTCGACGAGCAGAAGGAGGTGATCGAAGGCATCGAGCGGCGGCTCGAGCGGGCGCCTCCGGGCGTCGAGGCCGCGGTCGTCGGGCTGCCGGTGCTCGCCGCCGAGGGCAACGACGCCCTCTCGTCGCCGCTTTGGCGGCTCGGCACTCTGCTCGCCGGCCTGCTCGCCGTGTTCGGCGTGCTGCTCGTCATCCGCAGGCGCTTCGACCGCGCGGCCGTGCCGCTCATCCCGATCGCCCTGGCGACCGGGTGGTCGGCGCTCGTCCTGTTCGCGCTCCGGATCCCGCTCAACCCGCTGTCCGCGAGCCTCGGCGTGCTCATCCTGGCCGTGTCGACCGAGTTTAGCGTCCTGCTCTCGGCGCGGTACGAGGAGGAGCGCGAGGCGGGGGCCCCGCCGGGCGAGGCGATCGCCCGCACGTACCGCTCGACCGGCGCCGCGGTGCTCGCGTCGGGCGCGACCGCGATCGCCGGCTTCGCCGCGCTCACGGCCTCGGACATCCGCATGCTGCGCGACTTCGGGGCGGTCACCGTGGTCGACCTCACCGTATCGCTCGCCGGCGTGATGCTCGCGCTCCCCGCCGCGCTCGTGTGGGCCGACGCGCGCGGGCTCGCCCCGCGCGACCTCGACCCGCGCCGCTGGGTCCCGGCGACGGCCCGCGGGATCGCCGGAGCGGCGCGGCAGCTGCCCGGGCTCGCCCGGCGCGCGCCGCAGGGCGCGCGGCTCATGGCGGGCCGGATGGGGGAGCGGCGACGCTCGCGGCGGTCGGACGCACGCCGCGCAGGCGGCGCACCGCGGCGGCGCGGCCTGTGGCGCCGCAGCCGTGCCTGACGACCGTCTCGGCGACCTCGGGGCCGGACACGGCGGAGCCGACGACCCACGGCGCGGCGAGGATCCCTCATCCGGCGACGACCGTTCGGCGGCCGAGCGCCTCCGCGAGCTCGACGAGCGCGAGCCGGAGCCCGGGCCGGCCGGGGCGCTCCCGGACCAACCACCGCCGGCGTCGTCCGGACGCGGCCGCTACATGTGGATCGTGGGCATCCTCTTCGCGGCGCTTGCCGTCTGGGCCGCGTTTCAGGCGACCCGGCAGAGTCCCGACAACGACTTCCTCCGCGGCCTCCCCGCGGGAGCTCCGCTCCCCGACTTCGCCGCCCCGCTCGCCACGGGGCGCCTCGACGGCGACGCCAACGTGAGTCAGGGACGCGACGACAGCGAGGCCGCCGGCGCGCGGCCGGCGTGCGAGGTCCACTCGCCCGAGATCGTCAACGTGTGCGAGCTGCGCGAGCGGCCGCTCGTCCTCACCTTCGTCGTCACGCGCGGCGCAGACTGCGCCCCCGCGCTGTCGCTCGTCGACCGCGTGAGCCGCGACTACCCGCGGCTCGCGTTCGCCGCCGTGGTGAGCGGCGACTCGCGCGAGCGCGTGGCCGAGATCGTGCGCGCGCGCCGGATCCGGATGCCCGTGGCGGTCGACCGCGACGGTGCGGTGGTGAACTTGTACCGCGTCGGCGTTTGCCCGACGATCACCTTCGCCGACCGCGGCGGCACCGTGCGCGCCACGCGCATCGGCGCGCTCGGCGAGCCCGCGCTGCGCCGCCACCTCGATGCGTTCGCGCGCGGACGGCGGTGACCGCGGGCGAGCTCGAGACGCGCGCGGGGTGGGTCGCGCCGGAGGTGCGCGCGGAGCTCCCCGGGCTCGGGCTGCTCGCCACCCTGGTCGAGGCGCGGCCGGGCCGCAGCCCGCGGGCGGTCGCGCGGCGGCTGTGGATGCTCAGCAACCGATACACGGGCGCGCGCGCGATCACGATGCGCGAGGAGCCCGTACCGCGCGCCTACCGGGCGTTCTTCCGCCAGATCGGCCTCAATCCAGACGAGCGGCGCACGCCGATCGAGGCGGCGGTGCTCGAGCGCATGCGCCGCGGCGGCTTTCCGGTGCGCGGGCTGCCGGACGACGCGCTGCTCGCCGCCACGGTCGACACCGGCGTGCCGGTGCTGGCCCTCGACGCCGACCACGTCGAGGGAGACGTCGGCATCCGCTTGGCCGGGCGCCGCGAGCGCCTCGGCGTAGGGGAGCGGGCGCCCGCCCTGCCGGCCGGCCAGCTCGTCTTCGCTGACGCCCGGCAGTCGCTCGGCGTGCTCTTCGGCGACCTGGCCGATGGCGTCGCGCCGACGCCCGCGACGCAGAGGATCCTGCTCGTCGCGGTGCGCGTGGCCGGGGTGCCGGCGGTGATCGCGGAGGAGGCGCTCTGGATCGCCGCCGACCTCCTCTCGCTCGCCGGATGAGCGCTCGCCCTGCGTTCCTCGGTCTGATACGGTGAGCGGACCCGAGGGGAGCGGAAGACCATGCCCGAGGTACTCGACCGCCAGCCGCAGCACGACCGCGACGCGGACCTCACGGCTCCCGCGCGCACCGCTCTCCCTCCCGCCTTTCCGCCCGCGGTCGAGACCGACGAGCTCGCGGCGCGCCGCTCGCTGCGCGAGCAGATCGCGCGCCTCGAGCGAGAGCTCGCCGCCCTGTTCGCCACCACCTTCCCGCGCGACGGGTTCGAGTGGGGTGTCCGCTCGTCCCGCGGCGGCCCGCGGCTTCTCCCGCTCGGCGAGCTCGAGCGGGTGCGCGACGATCTCGCCCAGCGGCTCGTGCGCAACCGCCGTCAGCTCGACGAGCGCGCGGCGCTCGAGGAACGCAACCGCCGCAGGATCGAGGAGATGATGCTCGAGCCCGAGCGCCACAAGTGGGCGCTCGTTTCGAACGAGGACATCGGCGAGCGGGGGTGCAAGCACTGGCAGGTGCAGCCGCGCTACGGAATCCTCGGAATCCTCGGCAACTGGTGGCGCGTCCGGATCTCCTCCGGCTGTCCGTTAGCCGAGGGGCGCGGCCCTCGGCCGTGACCCCGCGCCCCGCTCGACCTCCTCGACCGCCACACCAGTCCGGCCGCGCGTCGGCCGCGCGGACCGCCCTCGCGCGCCCTTGCTGATGGGGCGGCGCAGCCGCAAGCGGAGCGTCTCGGGCGAGGGCCGCCGGCTCGACGGAGAGGGTCCCGAGCCGCGGGTCGCGCCGGCGGCGGCCTCGCGCGCGGAGCGCGACGCGGAGCGCCGGCGCCTCCGAGGCGAGGGCGAGTCAAGCAAGCGCGGCGGGGGGGCCCGGCGCGGAACCCGCGAGCGCCCGCGGCCTCCGTGGGGGGCGTTCCCACTCACCGAGCTCGTGGTGCTGGTGGCGCTCGTGCTCGTGATCGGCGGCTTCGTGATCCCGACATCGAGTGGGCAGTTGATGCTGCTGGCCGGGTTCGCGCTCGGCTCGCTGGCAGGGCTCGAGCTAGCGGTGCGCGAGCACTTCGCGGGCTACCGCTCGCACACGACCCTGCTGTCGGCGTGCGCCGGCTTCGCGGCCGGGGCGGTGGTGGTCCTGGCGATCACGGGCCTCGCCGCTCCCGTGCCGGCGGTGCTCGTGGCGCTTGCCGTCTCCGCGGTGGCGTTCTACCTGCTGCGTGAGGCGTTCAAGCGGCGCTCGGGAGGGCTCGGCTTCCGCTGATGAGCCGCCGGCCGCGGCCCGCAGCGACGGTCACACGAGCGCCAGCTCGCCGATCGCGGACCCTGAGTCGGGGGGCACCTCCGCGCTCCCGTTCACGCTTGACCCATTGCGCTTGGCGCCCGCCGGCGCCGCCTCGAGCACGGCGGCGAGCACGTTGCGCTGACGATCGGTCAGCGTGCCGATGTGCTTGTGGTCGGGCAGGCCCACCGAGACGAGCAGGCGCCGGCAGCGCGCGGCGCCCCAGCGACGCTGGCTGCGAAGCAGATCGCCGACCTCCATGCTCGCCGCCTCCCACGGGCACTCGCGGATGACCGCGGCCGCGGTCGCCTCACCGGCGGCGACCTTCCGCTTCAGCTCGGCGCGGGCGAGGCGGACGCGGTTGGCCTTCCCAAGCGCTCGGAGCTGTTGCGGCTGGTCCTCGACGGCATTGCTGAGCATGGTCACTCCCCCGGAATCTGTTGGCAACTTGGACGTACACGATCGAGCCGCTCGTGGTGGTTCGCCCGGCGGCTTCCTTCTCCCCTGCGTCGGCACGGTCGGCGCCGTCGCTGAAACGCAGTGGGGAAGGTTACGGCTAACGGCGCCGAGCCGTCAATACCGTGCGCGGGGGTCAACCCGCTCCGAGCGGTCTTTTCGGCTCAGTCGCCGGGGGACGGCGCGCGGCCGCGCGCGGGCGACTCGGTCTCCGGGCCCGCGCCCTCCACGAGGTTGGGGTCGCCGTCGGTCTTCCGGACCCGCTCGAAGGTGGCGAGCGCGCGATCGAGATGCTCGCGCTCGTGGGTCGCCATCACGCTCGTCCGCAGGAGCGCGCCGCCGCGCGGGACGGCGGGGTAGAGGGCGACGTTCGTGTAGACGCCCGCGTCGTAGAGCCCCTTCCACAGGGAGACCGCCTGCCAGTCGTCGCCGACCACGACCGGGACGATCGGGGTGACGATCGGCTCGCCGTCGGGCCCCGGCGTGGGCTCGACCACCTGGAATCCGAGCTCGGACAGCCCCCGGTGGAGGTAGCGGGCGTTGTCGAGCAGCCGCCGCAGGAGCTCCCGCCCCTCCGGCGAGCGGCAGATCCGCACCGCCGCGAGCGCCGCACCGATGGCCGCGGGCACCGCCGCCGCGGTGAACAGGAAGGCGCGCGACTGCACCCGCAGGAAGTCGATCACCTCGGCCGGACCGGCGATGAACCCGCCGCAGCTCGCGATCGACTTCGAGAAGGTCCCCATCCGCAGATCGACCTCGCCCTCGACGCCGAACGCCTCGCAAGCGCCGGCCCCGCGCTCGCCGAGCACCCCGACCCCGTGGGCCTCGTCGACCATGAGCCGCGCCCCGTGCGCTCGGCACAGCTCGGCGACGCGCGCCACGTCGCACACGTCGCCCTCCATCGAGAACACGCCGTCGACCACCACGAGCACCCCCCCCCCGTCGTCGGCCGCGCGCGCGAGCATGCTCTCGAGCTTGTCGAGGCGGTTGTGGCGGAACGGGCGGACCTTGGCGCGCGACATCGCCACCCCGTCGAGGATCGAGGCATGGTCGCCCGAGTCGCAGATCACCGTGTCGCCCGGCTCGAGCAGCGTGCTCAGGCAGCCGACGTTCGCCTGGTAGCCCGTGGTGAAGACGAGCGCGTCGCCGGTCCCCATCCACTCGGCGATCTCCCGCTCGAGCTCGGCGTGCAGGGGGATCGTCCCGTTGAGCAGACGGGATCCGGTCAGCGCCGTTCCGTAGCGCTCGAGCGCCTCGGCGGCGGCGCGCTTGACCCGCGCGTCGCGGGTGAGCCCGAGGTAGTTGTTCGAGCCGAGCATGATCCGCTCGTGCCTCTCCATCTCGACCACGGGGCCGGCCTCGCCCTCGAGCAGGCGAAAGTACGGGACGAGGTCGTGCTCGCGCGCCGCGGCGAGCTGCTCGACGCGCTCGTGTCGGCGAGCCTTGTCGAAGAGGTCGGTGGCGGTCGTCGTGCGCATGCTCGAGGCGACGGCTTGGGGTAAGGTGCCGCGCCGTGTCGATCGAGGTGCGGCCGGTCCGCTCCCGGCGGGAGCGCGAAGCGTTCATCAAGCTCCCGTGGCGGATCTATCGTATCGGCGACCCGTGGATCGCGCCGCTCGTCTTCGAGCGCCGGCGCTTCCTCGACGAGCGGCGGAACCCGTTCTTCGACCACGGGGAGGCCGAGCTCTTCCTCGCGTATCGCGACGGCCGGCCGGTGGGGCGCATCAGCGCCCAGGTCGACCGGGCGTTCAACGACTTCCACGGCGAGCGCTGGGGCTGGTTCGGATTCTTCGAGTGCCTCGAGGACGAGGAGGCCGCGCGGTCGCTCCTGTCCGCGGCGGAGGGCTGGCTGCGCGAGCGCGGTCAGGACCGCATGGTCGGCCCCGCGAGCTTCACCATGAACGACGAGGCCGGGATCCTGATCGAGGGCCACGACCGCCCGCCGATCCTCCAGACGCCGTGGCACCACCCGTACTACCGCGAGTTGCTCGAGTCCGCCGGTCTCGCGAAGGCGATGGACCTCTTCATGTGGGAGCAGTGGCTGCGCGACCTCGAGGTCCTCCCGATCATCCACGAGCTGGCCGAGAAGCTCGAGCCCGAGCACGGGATCACCCTGCGGAAGATGCGCAAGAAGGACCTCGAGGCCGAGATCCGGCGCTTCGTCGAGGTCTACAACGCCGCGTGGTCGGCGAATTGGGGCTTCGTCCCGAGCTCCGAGGACGAGCTCGTGCACGCGGCAACGGAGAACCGCGCGCTGCTCGACGAGGACTGGCTGTGGGTGGCCGAGAAGGGCGAGGAGCCGGTCGGGGCCGCGCTCACCTTCCCGGACTTCAACCAGGTGCTCGCTCGCCTCGACGGGCGGCTGCTCCCCTTCGGGTGGCTCAAGGCGCTGTGGTACCGGCGGAAGATCGACCGGGTGCGGGTCGGCTTCCTCGGGGTCAAGCCCGAGTATCAGCACACCGGCGTGGCGGCGGGCCTGTACGTCGCCCACTTCGACCAGGCGGCGCGCAAGCCGCAGAGCGGCGGCGAGATGGGCTGGATGCTCGAGTCGAATACCGCCATCAACCGCGGCATGGAGGCCATGGGCGCGAAGATTGTGAAGCGCTACCGGATGTACGAGCGCTCCCTCCGGGACGGGGAGTAGAGTGCCCCCGGTGAGCGGTTCTGCAGGTGGCGAAGCCGAGGACTCGGGCGAGCGCCCGCTGCCCGTCCCCGCGCGCGCGCCCGAGCCGGCGCGCGGAGAGGTCGTCGAAGCGCCCGCGGGCAGCCTGCTCGAGCGGATCGCGGCCGGCCCGCTCGCAGGACCCGCGCTCGCGGCGGCAGGAGGGTTCGTCGCCGGCTTCGCCGCCTTCGTCGCCGCGCGCGTGCTGCGTGGGCGCGGCCCGGCGCGGCTCGGACGCCGCCGCCGCCGCGCGCTCGAGCGCCAGATCGAGAGCTCGCGCTCGTTCCTCGTCGACGTCCACGTCCTCAGGCGCTAGCCGCGGTGGCCTCCGGCGGGGCCGCAGCCGTGGGCTCGCGCCGAGCGCCCGCGCCCGCGCGCGGAGCGGCGATCGCGTCGGGTCGGCGCCGGCCGCCGATATGCGTCGTCGAGCTCGATGTCCGCCCGCCCGGCCCGTACCGCCTGCCGCCGCTCGGCCGCGACGGCATCGTGCGCCGCTGCGACGGCGGGGTCGTCCGGCTCCTCCACACCGGGGAGAGCCCGGCGTTGGCACGGGCGTGGCCGCTCTCCTCGGCGGTTCGACTGCGGATCGAGGCGCCCACCCGCGTGGTCGCCCTGTGGGCGGCCGAGCGGACCCGCTTCGCGCTCGGCCTCGACCACGACCTGGGCCCGTTCGTCTGCCGCTTCGCCCGCGACCCGCTCGTCGGACCCGTCATCCGCCGCCGTCCGTGGCTGCGCCCCTGGCGCACCCCCGAGCCCTTCCAGGCGCTCGCGTGGGCGGTATGCGAGCAGCTCATCGAGTCGGAGCGCGCCGCGGCGATCGAGCGGCGGCTCACGTGGCGCTACGGGCGGCGCAGCGAGTGCGGCGAGCTCCGCGACGCGCCGTCTCCCGCTGCGCTCGCCGCGCGCGCCCCCGCGGAGCTCGAGGCGTGCGGTCTGAGCGCCGGACGGGCGCTCGCCCTGCGGCGGGTGGCCCACGCGGCCGCGCGCGGCCACCTCGACCTCGGCTCGCCCGAGCACGAGCGCGCGTGGCGGCGGCTTCGCACGATCCCGGGAATCGGAAGCTGGACGTGCGAGAAGCTCGCCTTCCACGGGCAGGGCCGCGACGATCAGCTTCCGGCCGGCGACCTCGCCTACCTCAAGCTCGTGGGGCACCTCGCCGGACTCGGCCGACGCGCGAGCGAGGACGAGGTGCGCGCCTTCTTCGCACCCTACGGCGAGCACGCGGCGCTGGCGGGTCTCTATGCCCTCGCCGGCAACGGCCACCTGTGGGGGGTGCCGGCGGCGGCCACCGCAAGACGGCACGCGGCGGGCGCGCCGGAAACCTCGACTCGGCGCGCCGAGCGCGCTACAGGCCGCGTCCGGGCAGGAGGTCGTTGGTGAACGCCCCGCGAGCGGCCGTCGGGGAGCGCACGAGGCCGTTGTCGCGCATCCAGGCGGCGAAGTGCTCCCACTCGCGCGGCTCCTGCCAGCCGAACGGCTTCCCGCGCGGAGGTGCGAACAGCGGGAGCGTCGCGTCGAGCGCGGCGCGCTGGAGGCGCGCGTCGAGGTCGGGATTGGCCTGGAGGAGGCCGCGCAGGCCGCGTTCGCGATCGCGCTCGAGATCTCGCCGGCCGCGCTCGACGGCCTCGAGGAAGCGGCGGACCTTGCCCTGCTCGCCCGGCTCGTCGAGGCGCCCCTCGCCGGCGACGAACACGAGCTCGTCGTAGGCCGGCACGCCGACCCGGTCGACGGGGATGATCTGCGGGTTGCGGCGCTCGAGCTTGAGCTGCGTGCCCTCGTAGTTGTAGAACGCGCCGAGCGTGGCGTCGACGCGGCGGTTCAAGAGCGCCTGGTTCAGGTTGAAGCCGACGTCCTGGACGCGCACGGACGCCGGGTCGACCCCTGCCCTGGTCAGGATGGTCCTGAGGAACGCGGCCTGGTAGTCGATCCCCGCGGTCCCGACGCGCTTGCCCCGCAGGTCGCTGGGTGCGCGGATCCTCGCCTGCGTCAGAGAGATGATCGAGGTGAGCGGGCGCTGGACGAGGGCGCCGACCGACACGACCCGGCTGCCCTGGTCGCGGGCTCGGTAGACCTGCGGCTCGTACGAGATCGCGAGGTCGCTCCGTCCGGCCGCCGCCTGCGCGATCGGCGCCGAGGGATCGCTCGGGGCGCGAATCGTGACGTCGAGCCCGAGCTCGCGGAAGCGCCCGTTGGACTGCGCCGCGTAGATCGGGGCGTGGTCGGCGTTCGGGAAGAAGTCGAGCACGAGCGTGAACGGTTGCGGTGCGACGGGGCCGGCGCGCTCCTGCTTCTCGCCGCACCCGGCCACGACCAGCAGGCCCGCGGCGAGCGCCGTGGCGAGCTTGGCCGCGGGCGCGAATCGCCGCCTCACGCCTCGCTCCTCCCGGTGCGCCGCCAGGGCACGGCGATCCGCTCGGCGAGCCCGACGAGCACGAACAGCGCGACCGCCATCAGCGTGAGCAGGACGACGCCCGCATACACGCGCGGGGTCTGGAGTTGGTTGTTGGCGAGCAGCACGAGCCGCCCGAGACCCGCGTCCGCGCCGGCCCACTCACCGAACACCGCGCCGATCACCGACACCGTTGCCGCCACGCGCAGCCCACTGAACAGCGACGGGAGCGAGGCCGGCAGCTCGACGCGCCGCAGCGTCGAGAGCCGCGAGGCGCCGAGGCTGCGCATGAGCTTCCGCAGCTCGGGCTCGACCGAGCCGAGCCCGTCGAGGAGGTTGACGGTCACCGGGAAGAAGCAGATCAGAGCGACTATCGCCAGCTTGGGCGCGAGACCGTAGTCGAAGGCCAGCACGAACAGGGGCGCGAGCACGACGACCGGGATCGCCTGCGAGGCGACGAGCACCGGGTAGGCGGCCTGCCGGAGCGGGTGCACGAGGTGCATGGCGATCGCCGTCACCGCTCCGAAGGCGACGGCGAGTGCGAGGCCCAGGACCACCTCGAGCAGGGTCACGAGGGCGGCGTCGGCGAGCAGCGGCAGGTCGCGGCCCAGCGCGGCGAGCGTCTCGAGCGGGGAGGCGAGCGTCAGGTCGTCGACCGCGGGCAGGCTCGCCACGCCCTGCCAGGCGACGAGGCCCGCGGCGACCAGAAGCACGGGAGGGCCTGCTCGCCGGAGCGCGCCCGCGCGCGCGGCGGGCCGGTGAGGCCTCGCGGCGGCCTCCGGCGTCGACTCGGCCGCCGTGCCACGGGGCTCACCGCGCGTCGCGCGGCCGTCACGGGGAGGGCTCGTCGCGGTCATCGCCCCGATCCCTCGAGCGCGGCGAGCGCCTGCTCCTCGAGTGCCGCGAACGCCGCGTCGGTCACCGTCTCGCGTCGCCGCCGCGGTCGCTCGAACGGCACGTCGAGCTCCGCCACGATGCGGCCCGGTCGCGGCGAGAGCACCGCCACCCGGTCGCCGAGAACGAGTGCCTCGCGCACGTCGTGGGTCACGAGCACCACCGTCCGCGGCTCGGCGGCGAGCGCCTCGGCGAGCCACTCCTGCATCGCGGCGCGCGTGATCGAGTCGAGTGCCGCGAACGGCTCGTCGAGGAGCAGCACGGGTCGGCCGGCGAGCAGCGTCCGCAGGAAGGCGACGCGCTGGCGCATGCCGCCCGAGAGCTCGGCGGGCAGCGCGCGCGCGAAGTCGGCGAGCCCGAAGCGCACGAACAGCGGCTCGGCGCGGGCGCGCGCGGCCGCCGGGCGCTCGCCCTGCACCTCGAGCGCCAGCGCCGCGTTGGCGAGCGCGCTGCGCCAGGGCAGCAGCAGGTCGCGCTGCGGCATGTAGGCGCACGCCGCGAGGCGCCCCTCGCGCGCGGTCGCGCCGGCCACGGCGACCGAGCCGGCATCGGGCTCGGACAGGCCGGCGACGAGCTCGAGCAGGGTCGACTTGCCGCACCCGGACGGCCCGACCACGGACAGCACCTCGCCGTGCGCGGCGGCGAGGTCGAGACCTGCGAGCGCCAGCGTCTCGCCCCGGGGCGAGGAGAAGCGACGCGTTACGCCGCTCAGGGCGACCTCGGCGGTCTCCTCGGGCGTTCGGTGCTCGGTGTCGGCAGCCTTGAGCTGCGTCGGCATGGCGCTCCCTCCGCGGGCATTACCCCACAGGTTCGAAGGGTCGGCGCCGGGCGACCGGTGGTCGAGGGCGCCCTCTCAGCCCGCTTGTCCCGCGAGCCCCCCTGGTCGTGTCGAGCCGGAGTCTAACGGACGGATTCGATCCACACGCGGACGCGCGAGGCCGGCGCGGGGGCGGGCGGGTGCGGCCGCCGAAGCCGGACGCCGCCCGACCGCACGCGCGACGGCCGCCCGGCCGAAGCCTCGGTCCCGTCGCCGGCGGACGCGAGGCGCGCGAGGCCCCAGGTGATCGTGCCGAGCCACGCCGCTGCGATGACGAGGAGGACCAGGTACGCCGGGAGCTGAAGTGCGCTGCTTCCGAGCGCCTCGCGCTGGAGGACCTGCTTGTCGGAGACGAAGGCGCGCGTGGAGCGCGGCTCGGCGGACACCCCGGCGGCGGGGATCGCCCGATCCTCGGGCATGTAGATCGGGAAGGCGCCGATTCAGCGCCCGCTGTGGAGCCAGACCATGGTCTTCCACTCGCCGTGCACCGGTAGGGGCGCGGTGGTCGTCCACACGCCCGGCGCGGTCTCGCGCAGGTGCTCGAGCCGGCTACCGCCGCCCCTGCCACGCGAGCACGCTCATCCAGTCGGCGCCGTCGGCGCCCGCGGACGGATCGATGCGGACGGTGGGCTTCACCTCGCGGTGGGGCGCGGGCCGCGCTTCCGCGAGGGTCACCTCG
This sequence comes from Thermoleophilaceae bacterium, assembly GCA_035296645.1. Lineage (GTDB taxonomy): Bacteria > Actinomycetota > Thermoleophilia > Solirubrobacterales > Thermoleophilaceae > JACCUC01. The sequence continues at coordinate 2,052 of DATHAN010000129.1, read as the reverse complement.
GCGCGCAACGCCGGGCCCGGCTCGGTGAGGAGCGGAAAGGCGAGCACCGCGACCGCCGTCGCGCCGGCGGCCGGTGCGAGCCACCGCGATGCCCGGCCTGGATGACCGAGATCGGGATCGAGCGCGCGCGCGATCGAGGCCCCGAGCAGGCCGCCGGCGAGCCCCGCGAGCGGGCCGACGGCCGCCACCTCGGGCAGGAGGGCCGCGGTCCACGGAATCTACATCGCCAGGTCGCTCCAGCCCCACTCGGCGGCCAGCCCGACCGTCCCGACGAGCAGTCCGGAGACGGCGCCGAGGGCGAGCGGCCGGTCGCGCGGGATGCGGAGCGCGACGAGCTCGACGAGGGCCGCCTCCGCGAGGTAGAGCGGGAAGCGCATCGTTGTGTGGCCGAAGACCGGGCCGACGACGAGCGTGGTCAGCGAGTTGACGACGATGTAGAAGGCGGCGGCCTGGAGAGCGCCGAAGCGACCGAGCCACAGGCGCGCGGCGACGAGCCCGATCCCGGCCGTGAGCGCGATCATGATCGGCTTGAACAGCAGGCGGAACTGCGGGACGCCGTAGTTGAAGTCGAGCTGGAGCGTCGACAGCCCGATCAGGAAGCTGCCGGCCACCGCGGGGCCGCGCACGCGGCGCACGAGCGCGTGGGCGCGCGCGTGCCCGCGACCGGGGATGCTCGCCCGCCCGCGGACCGGGCCGCGCCGCCCCGGCCGCGCTGCGCCCCTCGCTCGCCCCACCGTCTCGAGCGCCCGCGGCTCGCCGCCCGTCGGCGAGCAGCACCCAGACCCCGAGCGTGGAGAGCGACGCGCCGGCGATCATGAGGATGTGGGTCGGGCCCCAGAGGGTGACGTCCTGTCCGAACAGCCGGTGCCAGACGTCGTCGAGCGGGAAGCCGGAGATCGCGAACCCCCGGCACACGAGGATGAGCACGCCGCCGAGCGGCGCGTGCCAGCCGGGGCGGAGCGAGATCGACGTCGGGGTGCGCTCGCCCGTTCCGAGCAGCACCGCGAGGTAGCCGGCGAGCACGATCCCGCCCAGGCCGCCGAGGATGAAGAAGTGCGAGGCGTTGGCGAACGGGCCGGCGTCGCGCCCATTGTCGATTTGGGTGGCGACGTCCCAGTAGAAGCCCAAGCACGCGGTGACCAATGCGATCGCGGCGAGCAGGCTCGGCAGCGCGACCCAGCCGGGCATTCCCGAGACGCGCTCGGCGACGCCCGCCAGGCGGGTCAGGACTCGAGTCCGCCCGCGGCGGTGCAGCTCGGCGAACCCCACCGCCGTGACGGCCAGCGCCGCGCCGGCGAGCGCCGCGGGCACGAGGTCCTCGGTGGGCGCTCCGCCGGCCGGCTCACCGGCCGCGAGCGCCACGGGACTCGCGAAGAGCAACGGCACGATCGCGGCGGCCGCGGCGAGGAGGGCGGAGGACAAGCTGCGGGGGCACGCGAACGCTCCCTTCCTGACGAGGATCCGGGACGGCGACGACTCGTCTACGCAGAACCATGTTACATGGTTTCATGGAGCATAGCGCTCGGTAACATACCCACGGCGATGGCGGAGGCAAACGTCCAACCTCATAACGGGTCGGCCACCCGGCGCAGGCGACGCTCGACGGGCTCGCCGGAGGATGCGCCGCCGGACGAAACGTTCCGGCCGCCACAGGGCGACGGGCGGGCGCGAGCGGCCGAGCCCGAAGCGGCTCAGCCCGAGGCGAGCCAAGCTCCCGAGCTGACCATCGAGCAGCTCGCCCAGGACACGGGCATGACGGTGCGCAATATCCGCGCGCACCAGTCGCGCGGGCTGCTCCCCCCGCCCGTGATCCGAGGGCGCACGGGCTACTACGGGCGGGAGCACGTCGCGCGCCTCGAGCTGATCGCCGAGATGCAAGCGGACGGGTTCAACCTCAAGGCGATCGAGCGGCTCGTGGCCGACACGGGCGACGCGGCCCCGGAGCAGGTGCTCGGCTTCAAGCGCGCGCTGACCGCGCCGTTCGAGCAGGAGACGCCCGAGCTGATCGACGAGGCCGAGCTCGCGTCCCGCTTCGGCGGGGACAACCCGCGC
>DATHAN010000128.1:0-2419 GCA_035296645.1 Thermoleophilaceae bacterium | reverse complement strand
TGCCGCGAGCTGTGCGACCGGCTGGGCGTGCCGCTCGCGGTCGAGCGGGCGTCGCCGGCCGCGGGCGAGCCGGGCGCGGCCGGGAATGTCCAGGCCGAGGCGCGGGCGGCGCGCTACGCGGCCGCCGAGCGCCACGTCGCGGCGACCGGAGGCGACTACGCGGCCGCCCACACCGCCACCGACCAGGCGGAGACGGTCCTCTACCGGCTCGCCGTCTCGCCGGGCCGGCGGGCGCTGCTCGGGATGGAGGGGCGCCGCGGGCGGCTGGTGCGACCGCTGCTCGCGACGACCCGCACCGAGACGCGCGCCTACTGCGACGCGCGCGGGCTCGCCTGGCGCGAGGACGCCTCGAACATCGATCCGCGTTTCGCGCGCACGCGCCTGAGGCACGAGGTCCTGCCCGTGCTGCGCGAGCTCAACCCGGCGGCCGAGCGCAACATCGCGGAGACCGCCCTGCTGCTGCGCGACGAACACGAGGTCCTCGAGCGCGCGGTCGACGAGGCGCTCGAGCGCGTCGCAGGACCGGTCGTTCCGCTCGCGGCGCTGCGCGAGCTGGTGCCCGCGCTCGCGCGGCTCGCGCTGCGCCGCCTGGCGGAGGACGCCGCGGGAGCGCCGCTCGCCCTGTCGCGCGCCGACGCCGACGCGGTGCTCGCGCTGGGGGATCGCGGCGGCACGCGTACGCTCGACGTCGGTGGCGGTGTGGTCGCGGTCGCCGAGTACGGGACGGTCCGGTTCCGCCGCGCGCCGACCGGCGCGGAAGAGGGCGCGGTCCCGGACCCGGTCCGCATGCCCGTGCCGGGACGCGTGCGCTTCGGGGACTGGGCGGTCGAGGCGCGCCCCGCCGGCCCCGCAGAAGCGGCGGGCCGGGGCGACGAGGAGCTCCTCGCCGCCGGGCTCCTGGGCGCCGCGGTCACCGTCCGCGCGTGGCGCGCGGGCGACCGCATGCGCCCCGCGGGCCTCGGCGGCTCGAAGTCGCTCCAGGACCTGTTCGTCGACCGCAAGGTGCCGCGCCCCTTGCGACGCACGCTGCCGATCGTCGAGGCGAACGGCGAGATCGTGTGGGTCGCGGGGCTTGCCGTGGCGGAGGGCGCGCGGGCCCCGCGCGGGGGCACGGGACCGGAGGGCGGCAACGCCCTCGTGGCCCTGTCGGCGCGCCGGGTGGCACGATGAGCGGACGCCACGCCGCCTCCGCCCACGCGGTGGCGCGGCCGCGCCGGCGACGGAGCGCCCCGGCGGACGGCCCCGCCACCCGCGCACCGTAGACTCGCGCCCACATGCGCGACGAGCGCCTCGGGCAGATCCTCGTGCAGCAGGACGAGCTCGCCCACCGGGTGCGCGCGCTCGGCGCCGAGATCTCGGCCGACTACGCGGGGTCCGAGCCGCTGCTCGTGTGCGTGCTCAAGGGGGCGGTCTTCTTCCTCTCCGACCTCATGCGCTCGCTCGAGGTGCCGTGCCAGGTCGACTTCATGGCGGTCTCCTCGTACGGCTCGGCGACCGAGACCTCGGGCGTCGTGCGCATCCTCAAGGACCTCGAGGCGCCGATCGCCGGCCGCGACGTGGTGATCGTCGAGGACATCGTCGACTCGGGTCTGACGCTCCAGTACCTGCTTCGCGCGCTGCGGGCCCGCGAGCCCGCCTCGCTCGAGGTGTGCGCCCTGCTCACGAAGCCCGAGCGCCGCAAGGTCAACCTGCCGATCCGCTACGTCGGCTTCGAGATCCCGAACCGCTTCGCCGTCGGCTACGGGCTCGACCACGCGGAGCGCTTCCGCAACCTGCCCTATGTCGCCGCGCTCGAGAGGGGCGCCGCCGCGCCCGGCTGACCGAGAGTTGGCCGGGGAACGTGATCTCCCGGGCCGAAAAAACCGGAATCTGGTCGATACACCGTTGATAGGCTGACGTTTCAACGCCGCTCCGGGCTGCGCCCGGAAGGGAGGCCACCCGTGAGCAAGTTCTTCAAGAGCGCCGCCTTTCCCATCCTCATCGTCGTGGTGCTGGCGTTCTTCGTCCAGAACCTCGTGTCCTCGGGAAGCGAGTCGAAGGAGCCGACCTACTCCGACTTCCTGACCCAGGTCGACCGCGGCGAGGTCAAGAAGGTCACGCTCAAGACGGGCGACAACACGGTCGACGTCGAGCTCAAGAAGGGCGACCGCGAGTACTCGACCGGGTATCCCAACAACACCGAGCAGAACCTCGTCAACACGCTGCGGGTGGCGAAGATCCCGATCGACGTCGAGGGCTCGGGCGGCTCGGCCTGGTCGACGCTCCTGATCTACGCGCTGCCACTGCTGCTGTTCCTGTTCTTCTGGATCTTCATCCTCAACCAGATGCAGGGCGGGGGCTCGAAGGTCATGAGTTTCGGCAAGTCGCGCGCCAAGCGCATGTCGGTCGACTCGCCGAAGATCACCTTCCGCGACGTGGC
>DATHAN010000127.1:0-2333 GCA_035296645.1 Thermoleophilaceae bacterium | reverse complement strand
GACACGAACGAGTCGGTGATCTCCCACCACGTCAACGACATCCTGCGCGTGCTGACCGCGATCAGCGTGGTCGTGCTCCCGCTCACGCTCGTGGCGAGCATCTGGGGGATGAACGTGCGCGTGCCCGGCGAGGGCGGGATCGAGGGCTTCTGGCTCGTGCTCGGCGGGATGTTCCTGCTGTTCGTCTCGATGCTGGCCTACTTCCGTCGTCGCGGCTGGCTCTAGCTCGCGCGCCGGCCGTGACGCTCAGCCGCTCGGGGCGGCCGGCGTGGGCGTGAGCAGCTGGTCGACCGGCGCGTACTCGTCGGTGAGGACGGGCGCGTCGCCGGCGAAGCGCTCGAGCGCACGGCCGGTCGTGATCGCCTCGTCGCCTTCGCGCGCGGCGATCCGCCGCCGTAGCGCGTCGAGGGGGAGCGGCGCCTGCGACGCGAGCAGGATGAAGTTGCCGCCGTCCTCACCGCGCGTGAGCGCGGGGGGCGCGACGAGGGCGACGTGGCGGAATCCGCGCAGGAGGGTGCGAACCTCCGCGCGCGCGAAATCGGAGGGCGGCCAGTCGATCAGGTTGAGGGCGTACAGCCCCCGCGGGCGCAACGTCCGCCGCACGTCGCGGACGAGCTCGATCGTCGTCAGGTGCCACGGCACGGCGACGCCCCCGAAGGCGTCGCCGACCACGAGGTCGTAGGCGCCGCTCGGCTGCTCGCGCAGGCCGACGCGTGCGTCGACCGCGCGCACGCGCAGGTCCGCGCCTGTGCGCAGCCCGAGCCGCTCGCGGGCGAGGTCCGGCAAGGCGGCGTCGACCTCGAGCACGAGGCTGCGCGAGCCCGGCCGCGTCGCCGCGAGGTGGCGCGGGAGCGTGAAGCCGCCGCCGCCGATGTGGAGCGCGTCGACGCGCCGGCGAGCGGGACGGAAGATCGCGATCGCGTCGCCGATCGTCTTCGTGTAGTCGAACTCGAGGTGTGTCGGGTCACGGACATCGACGTAGGAGTGGCTCAGCGTGTCGAGGAGCAGCAGGCGGCCGCCCGGCCTGTCCGGGTCGGGCTCGACGCGCGCGCAGTGGTAGCCGGTCTCGAGCTGGCAGCGGTCCCCGACGGCGAGCGCGCCGGCGGCGAGCGCGAGCACCGCGAGCACCGCGGTCGCGGGACCGCTCGCGCCGGTCCCCGTCCCGGCGCGCCCGCCGCGCAAGATGGCTCCAACCGCGACCCCGCTGGCCACGAGGGCGGCGCCGAGGGCGAGCACGATCGGCGTCGTGGCGAAGTCGGCGACGAGGAAGAAGCCGGTGACGAAGGTGCCGACCAGCGCCCCCGCGGTCCCGAGCGCCGACAGCCGCCCGACGACCGCGCCGGTCTGATGCAGGCTCGCGAGCTGGAGCTTCGCCACCGTAGGGGTGACCGCGCTCAGGACCGCGGCCGGCGGGAAGAAGCCGAACATCGCGAGCAGGAGGACCGCGCCGCCGGCGCCCTGGTTCGCCACCGCGAGGTTGGCCAGGCCGCGGACGACCGGCAGCGTCGCGACCGCCAGCAGCCCACCCGCAACCAGCACGGGTCCGAGCATCGAGCGCGGGTCGAGGTGGTCGGCGACCAGCCCCCGGCCCACGTCCCGCACGCGATGCCCGCCAGGACCATGCCGATGATCGCCGAGTACGTCTCGAGCGTGACCCCGACATAGGGGGCGAGGATGCGCCCGGCGAGGATCTCGAGCACGAGCACCGCGGCCGCGGCACCGAAGACGAGCGCCCCGGCGAGCGGGCCGGGGAGCGGGTGCGGCCGAGGCTCGCGAGGTGCGGGAGCGCGCGCGCCCTGCGGGCGGGCGCCGGGCGATGGATCGTAGTGCGAGAGCGGCGTCGTCATGCGCGTGGCGCGGGCAAGCCTACGGCCGCCGGGCGGGTCGGGGCCGGGACTGGGCTCCTCTAGAGTGCCCTCGATGTCCGAGCAGCGACTTTGGGCCCCGTGGCGGCTCGAGTACATTCGCCGCCCGAGCCCCGAGGAGTGCATCTTCTGCCGCGCGGCGGAGGCGGGCGACGACGGCGATCGGGACCACCACGTCGTCCACCGCGGCGAGCGCTGCTTCGTGATGCTCAACGCGTTTCCGTACGCGAACGGGCACGTGATGGTCTCGCCGTACGAGCACGAGGCCTCGATCGAGGCGCTCGAGCCGCCGGTGCTCACCGAGCTGATGACGCTCGGCCAGCGCTCGCTCGCCGCGCTGCGCGCGAACTACGGCCCCGAGGGCTTCAACCTCGGGATCAACCAGGGCAAGGTCGCGGGGGCGGCGTTCGAGGACCACGTCCACCTGCACGTCGTCCCGCGCTGGGGCGGCGACAACAACTTCATGCC
>DATHAN010000126.1:0-9843 GCA_035296645.1 Thermoleophilaceae bacterium | reverse complement strand
CTCGTCGAGAACCTCGTCGCCATGAACGCGATCCTTCGCGACCGTTCGACCACCTCGCTACGGCTCGTGATGAACCCCGACCGCATGGTGGTGAAGGAGTCGATGCGGACCTTCACCTACCTCAACCTGTACGGCTACCTGACCGACGCCGTCGTGGTCAACCGCGTCCTTCCCGACGAGGCGGCGGAGGGATATTTCGCCCCGTGGCACGAGGCCCAGCAGGAGCAGATGGAGCTCGTCCGCTCGGCGTTCGCGCCCGTACCGCTGCTTCTCGCATCGCATCTCGAGCGGGAGGTCGTCGGCGTGGAGATGCTCGACCGCTTGGGGGGCGAGCTCTTCGGCGGTCGGGAGGGCGAGGCCTCGCAGCTCCTGCACGAGGAGATCGCGCGGGAGCTCGTCTCGGAGAACGGGCGGGCCACCCTGCGCCTCCCGTTGCCGGGCGCATCGAAGGCGGAGATCGAGCTGAAGAAGATCGGCCTCGAGGTCATCGTGCGCGTCGGGCCGCACAAGCGTACGATCATGCTGCCCGCCGCGATGGCGACCCACCGACCGCGGGCCGCATCCTTCGAGGCGGGGACACTCGAGGTCAGCTTCGAGCGCGAGGACGAGATGGAGACCGACGATGGAAGCCCCTGACGGAGGTGGCTCTGGCCGCGGGGAGCGCGGAGGCGAGAGCCGCGGCTGGCGACGGCGCTCGGGCGCCGGCCGAACGACCGGATCGCCGGGAGGTCCGGCGACGAACACGCGCTCGCCGGTCAGAGACGGTGGCGGGCGCCCGCGGGCCGAGCGAGTAGCGCGCGGTCCCACGCCGCGAGCGCACCCCGAGAGCGGCCATCCGGAGGACAGCGGCGCCTCGAGTGGCGAGGTGCGAGACCCGCTGCGCGGCCCGGCGGAGTCTCCCTGGGTCCGCTACGAGCGTCTCAGGGAGGACATCGGGAGCGGCGTGGGCGGGCGGCCGTCGCTGCCCGACCTCTCCGCCCTGCTGGTCGCCCTCGAGAGCCTGCGGTCGCTCGTCCCACGCGAGCTCTCCGATCAGCTGGCGGCGCTCGTGCGCGAGCTCCTCCTCACCCTGCGGGCGCTGATCGACTGGTACCTCGAGCGCCTCGACGGCCGACGCGGGGAGCCGGAGGTCGAGGACATCCCGATCGACTAGCGGTGGAGCTCGGAGGCACAGGCCGCCCCAAGGGAGCCGCGCCGCGGATCGGCGAGCCGGGCCCGGTCGAGGGGCCCCTGCGGCCGGGGATCTCGCGGTCGATGTTGCTCGTCTTCATCGTCGGCGACATGCTCGGGGGCGGCATCTACGCGCTCGTCGGCGAGGTCGGCGCCGAGGTGGGCGGCGCCATCTGGACGGCCTTCCTGCTCGCGCTCGTGCTCGCGACCTTCACCGCCGCCGCCTACGCGGAGCTCGTCACCAAGTACCCGCGCGCGGGCGGCGTCGCTCTCTATGTCGACCGCGCCTTCCGCCTCCCCGTCCCCACCTTCCTCGTGACCTTCGCGGTGATGGCGTCGGGGATCTGCTCGGCGAGCGCGCTCGCGCGCGGCTTCGGTGGCGTCTACCTGAGCGCCTTCGTCGAGGTGCCGACCGTGGTGGCGCGCTCATCTTCATCGTGGTGGTGGCGCTCGTCAACTACCGGGGGATCGTCGAGTCCGTGCGGCTGAACGTCGCCCTCAGGAGGGCGAGGACTTCGTCCGCGCCGGGGCGCTGGTCGCCGTCGGCCTGGTGCTGTGGCTCGTCAACCGCGTGAGCGGTGGCGGGGGGCGGTCGAGCGGGGACCGAGGCGGCGACCCGGCACCGGCCAACGGCGACTAACCTCCCGTCCGAGGTGGCCGACCGAGCTCCCCAGACCTGGGTTCTCACCGGCTCGCTCGACAACTTCCGCGCGAGCGGCGAGCGCGGCTTCGACACCGTCGGCCTGAAGGAGGGACGGCGCCGCCTCGCCGAGCAGATCGAGGCGGGCGACCGGGTCGTCTTCTACGTCACGGGTGTGCAGACGTTCGGCGCGATCGCTCGCATCGCCGGCGAGCTGTACGAGGAACGCACGCCGATCTGGCCCGGGAAGCCGGGCAAGCGCGAGGACTATCCCTGGCGCTTCCCGGCCGAGCCGGAGCTGGTCCTCGACGAGGACGAGCTCGTCCCCGCCGCCGACCTCGCCCGGGAGCTCGAGCACGTCCGCAAGTGGCCGGCCGAGCACTGGCGGCTCGCGTTCCAGGGCCAGCTGCGACCGATCTCCGATTCCGACGCCGAGCTGATCGAGGGCCGCATGCGCGCGCGGTCCCGCACACGTCGTGAGACCCCGGCCCGCGCATGAGCGGCGCCGGCGTCGACCCCGGCGAGCGAGCGCGCATCCTCCTCCTGCGTGGCGACGAGCTGCTCGCCGCGGGGACGCCCGAGTCGCTCGACGAGGCGATGCTCGCCTACCAGGGCGGCCTCGAGGTGGCGCGCGAGCCGGGTGTCGAGGACGCCGACCTCCCGCGGGCCTTCGAGGAGCGGATCGCCGTCGTTCGCCGGCGGCTCGAGCCGGGCAGCGAGGAGGAAGACGAGCCGGACGACGACGGCGCCGCGGAGCGCGACGAGCGGTCCGAGTCGGCGGACGTGCGGGCCGGCGAGCCCTCCGAGGGCGACGACCGCGCGGACGAGGCCGAGCCCGAGTCCGGGTGAGGCACGAGCGCCACTACAGCGTCGAGCAGGCGAACGCCGCCCTCGGGTGGGTGGAGGAGCGCCTCGAGCGGCTTCGCGCGGCACACGCGCGCCTGACCGACGAGGAGGCGCGGGCGGCGCTGCGGGCGGCCTCGCCGACCAACGGCGGAGGCGCGCCGGGGCTCGTGGTCTCGGACGGGTTCCTCTCGCTCCAGTCGGCGCTCCGCGAGCTCCAGGAGATGGAGATCGTCCTGCGCGACCTCGACCGCGGGCTCGTCGACTTCCCGTCCGTCCGCGACGACCGCGAGGTCTACCTATGCTGGGAGCAGGGCGAGGACGAGATCGGCTACTGGCACGAGCTCGACGCCGGCCACGCGGCGCGCCAGAGCCTGTAGCCGCGGCTAGCGCTCGCCACGGGGCCGGCCAGCGCGCGGGTCAGTCCTCGAACAGTGAGTAGCCGTAGTCGCCGCGCCGGTAGGCGAGCTTGGCGATCGCGTCGGTGCGCTCGTCGTCGTTCGACTCGACCCGGTCGAGCGCGCTGCGGACCCGGCGCTCCGCGCGGGTGATGAACGTCTCGGCGATGTAGCGCTCCTGTCCCGAAACCTCGACGCCCTGGTCCTCGAAGATGTGGGTGACGCGCGAGAGCACCGCGAACTGGGCGTAGATGTCGGCCGCCGCCGAGGCCACCCGCTTGAGCTGGAAGCCGCGCTCCATAACGTCCCGGCCGTGCTTGCGCAGGAGCTTCTCGCTCGTGTCGCGCAGGCGCTTGACCTGGTCCGAGAGCGGCTCGGCGAGCGGATCGAGCTCGCCGTGCGCCTTCGTGACCCGCTGGGCCCGCACCTCGCGCCGCACGCGGCCGCCGACGTAGTCGGCGACGACGCCGAGCGAGCCGACCGGGTCGCGCAGGTTCAGCTGCGACAGTCCCTCGAGCTGCTCGCCCAGTGGCTTCATCCCCGACAGCGCGACGAACTGCTGGAGCACGTCGTTCGCCCCCTCGAAGATGGGGAAGATGCGGATGTCGCGCAGCACCTTCTCGTACGGCTGGTCGCGCATGTAGCCCTCGCCGCCCTTGAGCTGGAGCGCGCGATTCGCCTGGTACCACAGGAATTCGCTGCCGGCGATCTTCCCCATCGCCGACTCGAGCGAGTAGTCGGGCACGCCGCGGTCGACGAGCCCGGTCGTCAGGTAGCACATCGCCTCGAGCCCGAACAGGTACGAGACCATCCATCCGATCTTGTCCTTGACGAGCTCGAAGTCGGCGAGCCGGCGATCGAACTGGCGCCGCTCGGTCACGTGCTCGATCGCGCCGTCGAGCAGCATCTTCGCCCCCCCGACCGAGCCCGTGGCGAGCGACATGCGCCCGTTGTTGAGCACGTGCATGGCGATCTTGAAGCCCTCGCCCGGCTCGCCGAGCACGTTCTCGGGCGGCACGCGCACGTCGTTGAAGTAGAGATGCCGCAGGTCGTTGGCGCGCAGCCCCATCGTGTCGTAGCGCTCGCCGACCTCGAGGCCCTCCATCCCCTTCTCGAGGATGAGCGCGATGTGGCGGTCCTTTCCGTCCACCTCGGCGCGGGCGAAGGTCACGATCACCGATCCCTTGTCGCCGTTGCCGATCCACCGCTTCTCCCCGTTGAGCACCCACGAGCCGTCCGACTGGCGCACCGCGCGCGACTCGAGGTGGTAGGCGTCGGAGCCCGCGCCCGGCTCGGTGAGCGCGAACGCGGCGAGCTTGCGCCCGCTCGCGAGGTCGGGCAGGAACCGCTCCTTCTGCTCGTCGCTCCCGAACAGGGCGATGCCCTTGAAGCCGATCGACTGGTGCACCCCCAGGATCACGGGCAGCGTCGAGTCGATCTGCGCGACCGCCTCGAAGACACGGCAGTAACCCGTCTGCGAGAGGCCCTGGCCGCCGTACTCCTCGGGCACGTACAGCCCGAGCAGGCCGCGATCGCCGAGCTCGCGGATGAACTCGTCGCCCACCCAGCGCTCCTCCTCGGCCCGGCGGGCGTCGTAGTGCTCGGCGGCCTCGCGCAGCGACGCGATCAGCGAGCGAATGCGCTCGCGCTCGGCCTCGGATGGCCGCGGCCACGGGAAGACCATGTCCTCGTGGATCTCCCCGAGGAAGAGCGCCTTCGAGAAGGAGGAGGCTCCCTCGACCGGCGGCCGCGAGTCCTGCGTCGTGGTGGCGGTTTCGGCCCCGGTGGTCACGCCTATGTCTGTCCCCACTCGCGGCGCGTCCTACGCGCCGGGCGGGGCGATCTACGCGACCGCCGCGAGCTCGCGCGGGCCCGGCCCGACGTACGCGGCCGTCGGGCGCACCAGTCGCCCCTCGCGCTTCTGCTCGAGGATGTGCGCCGCCCATCCGCCGACGCGCGCGCACGTGAACATCGAGGTGAACATGTCCGGCGGAATGTCGGCCATGTCGAGCACGACGGCCGACCAGAACTCGACGTTCGTCGCGAGCACCCGGTCGGGACGGCGCGCCTTGAGCTCGGCGAGCGCCGCCCGCTCGAGCTGCTCGGCCGCCTCGAACCGAGGCGACTCGAGCTCGCGGGCGGTGCGCCGCAAGACACGGGCACGCGGATCCTCGGCGCGGTAGACGCGATGGCCGAAGCCCATGAGGCGCTCGCCGCGGTCGAGCGCGTCGCGCACCCAGCGATCGGCGTCGCCCGTCCGCTCGACCTCGTCGAGCATCTTGAGGACGCGCGAGGGGGCGCCCCCGTGCAGCGGTCCGGACAGCGCCCCAACCGCCGCCGAGAGGCAGGCGGCCACGTCCGCCCCCGTCGACGCGACGACGCGCGCGGTGAAGGTGGACGCGTTCATCCCGTGCTCGGCCGCCGAGATCCAGTAGGAGTCGAGCGCCCGGACGTGATCGGGATCCGCCTCGCCGCGCCAGCGGATGAGGAAGCGCTCGGGGATCGACTCCGCCTCGTCTACCTCCTCCTGGGGTACGGGCGGGCGTTGGTTGCCGCGCGCCGACTGGGCGACGAACGACAGGGTCATGACCGAGGCGCGCGCAAGGTCGCTGCGCGCCTCCTCGTCGGAGATGTCGAGCAGCTGGCCGAGCCGCCACCGCGGAGCGAGTTGGGCGAGCGCGGACTGGACGTCGACGCGCGGGTCGCCCGTTCGCGGAACGGGCAGCTCGAACGGCTCGGCGGGCGGCAGGCCCGGCTCGAATGTCCCGTCGACGAGCAGGCCCCACACCTGCTCGAAGGGGACGCGCCCGACGAGGTCGTCGATGTCGACGCCGCGGTAGCGAAGCGCGCTCCCGACCTTGTCGGGCTCGGCGATCTCGGTGGCGAAGGCGACGATGCCCTCGAGTCCCGACGTGACCTGACTCACGGGGTCGGAGAATAGAGGAGCCCGCCTGCGGCCGGACACGCGCGCGTCGTCGGGCCCCACGCCCTCTTACGCTTGCCCGGACGCGCCCACGGTGTGCCGCGCGAGCGGCGCCGCCCGCACCGACCCGCTCGGCTTGTCAGCGATGCTCAGCACGCCCCCGCCGCCGCACCGCATGCCACCCGAGCCCCGCCGCCGCCGACGCGATCCCGAGAACACCGACCAGCCATGTCTCGGCGCCGGTCCGAGCCAGGCGCACGTTCGCCACGGCGCTCGCGGTCGGACCGCGCGAAGCGCCCGTCGCGCGCTCGACGACCCGGCGGAGCCGAGGGCAACTCCGGACGCGGACACCGGGCTTCGACCGGTGGCGGCCGACGCGCCCTCGGACGTCGTCGGCAAGCTCCGGCATGCCTCGTCACAGCCCGAGCCGCTCTCCTCGACCGGCGCGCGTGGCGGCGAGGGCTCGCCGTCCTCGCACGGGCCGGGTTGCGCGCAGTCCTCGGCATTCTCGTTCTGCCCGGAGGCCGCCACTTCGTCGACCCCGGCCCCGGCGACCGAGGGCACCAGCAGCATGGCCACGGCGAGGGCGACGCAGGCCCAGCCTGAGAAAAACGGTGGTCGGGAGCTCTTCACTCTTCCTCCTGGATCTCGATTGCGGTCCGGATCAGTGGCCTGTAGCGCTCCAGCGACTGCGGAGCTGGCCGGCGTGCCGGCTGCCGATCTTCGGCGAGTCGAAGTGCGGGCCGCTCTTCATGCAATCGCTCGCGTCGTCGCTGTGCGCGAGGCCGGTGAAGTGGCCGAGCTCGTGGCAGGCGACCTTCTGGAGGTGCTCGTCGCTGCGGTGCCTTCCGTAGTAGAGGTTCAGCCGCGGGTAGCCGTGTCCCTCGTGGTAGCCCCAGCCGTCGGCGTATCCGATCCACCCCGTCTCGCCGTAGTCGGCGTCGAGCACGTGGAGGACGGACGAGCGGAGGGACCGAGCGGTGTCGAACTCGAACACCGGGGACATCGTGTTGTCCCAGTGGATCTGCGCCCGCCGGGTCGCCCGCCACCATGCCGAGTCATCGACGTCGTTCCACACGACGAGCCTTCCGGTGTGGTCCTGGTGCGCGAAGCGGCCACCCGCGTCGAGGGCGATGTGCGCCCGCGCCGTGCCGGCCTCGCCGGCGAGCGCGACGGCAGCGGCTGCGATGACCGACACGAGGGCCAGGACGTTGGCACGACCGACTGCCCGCATCCTCACTTCGCCTCCTTGGCGCGGCGCGCCATGTCCTCGACGGCGGCGACCGGTCGGCGCGCGAGCGTGTCGGCCACCGGGCCGGGGATGAGGGGCGCGGCGGTGCCGTTCCGGATCGGCACCCGGCCGTCCGGCGCGACCGGGAGGTACGCGCCGTCGCCGCGCCTCTCGAGGAACAGGGCGTAGGTCTCGCCTCGGTACGGGGGGTCTTCCTCGACCCAGCGCGTGGCGCTGCCGGTCTTGAACAGCGTGAAGCGGGTGGCGATCGGGCCGTACCAGCGATCGCTCACGACGAAGGTGACGCGCTGGGTGGGGATGGGCGGCGCGTCGGGCGAGTCGCCGCGGATGGAACGGTCGGGTGAGATCGATCGGACCGTCGCCCGAACCGCGACCGGGGCACGCTCGACGAGCTGGTCGATTCCCTGCGGCCGGAACGCCCAGTCGATCTGCATTCCCGCCCCCGCGGGCGCCGCTCCCGCCGACGCCGGGGATGGGCGGTCGGCACCTCGGCCGGACACCGAGAGAGCGGCGCCGCCCGCCGCCGGAAGGAGGACGGCGACCGCCGCCGCGCAGGCGCGGAGTGCGCGCGCGCGGCGGTCGCCGTGGCCGCGGCTCGGGCGCCGCGCGGAGGCGCCGGTCGCCCCTGTATCGCTCGTCGCGTTCGGTTCCACACCGAGCGAAGGCGCGAGCGCGCGAAGTTCTCCCCCTCCGCGGCTTGGACCGGCTCGCAGCGTCGGGTGCCCGCGGGTCGCCCGCCGTGGCGGGCACGCCGAGCCACGCCGCGCTCAGCGCATGAGCAGCACCACGACCGCCGGACCCACGAGGGTCGCCGTGATCACCAGCAGCACTCCGAGCGCCACCAGAAGACGCAGGCCGAACAGGTGACCGAGGCCGCCGACCACGAACCCGAGCGCCAGCAGGATCAGGAACGGCTCGACCGACAGGGTCGAGGGAAACGAGGTCTCGGGCGAGTCGATGGGGCGGAAGTATCCTTGAGCCGTGCCCGCCCCCGTCGCAAGCGCCGAGGCGATGGCTACCCGCCTCGCGGAGGTCGGCTACCTCGCGGGCGAATCGGCGGCGCTCGTCGCCTTTCTCGCCACCCGCCTCGGGAAGCCGGTCCTCGTGGAGGGTCCCGCGGGCGTCGGCAAGACCGAGCTCGCCAAGGCGCTCTCGCGCGCGAGCGAGCGGCGGCTCGTGCGCCTCCAGTGCTACGAGGGGCTCGACGAGGCCAAGGCGCTGTACGAGTGGAACTACCGCAAGCAGCTGCTTCGCATCCAGGCCGAGGCCGCCGACACCGGCTGGGAGGAGGTGCAGGAGGACATCTTCGGCGAGGACTTCCTGCTGTCGCGGCCGCTGCTCGAGGCGATCGCGGCGACCGACCCGGTCGTCCTCCTGATCGACGAGATCGACAAGACCGACCAGGAGTTCGAGGCGATGCTGCTCGAGGTCCTGTCCGACTTCCAGGTCTCGATCCCCGAGCTCGGCGTGGTCGAGGCCAGGAGCCGTCCGCTCGTCCTCCTCACTTCGAACAACTCGCGCGAGCTCACCGAGGCGCTCAAGCGCCGCTGCCTCTACCTGTGGCTCGACTACCCCGACGTCGAGCGCGAGCTCGAGATCGTGCGCCTGCACGCCCCGGAGCTCGCGGAGACGACCGCGCGCCGGCTGATCGAGGTCGTCCACATGGTCCGCGCCCTCGACCTCAAGAAGCCGCCCTCGATCGCCGAGTCGATCGACTGGGCGCGGGCCCTGATCCTGCTCGGCGCCGAGAACCTCGACGCCTCGGTGTTCGAGCGCACGCTGAGCATCATCGTCAAGCACCGCACGGACCTCGACACCGTGGCCGAGCGCGTCGGCGTGAAGCTCGCCTCCGATGACCTCCTCGGAGCGCGGCGGAGCGCCTGACGGCCCCGCGGCGCGCGGGCCCGCCGGCGCAGCCGCGGGCGACGAGGCACGCGCAGGAGCCCGCGAGGCACGCCCCGACTCGCTGTACGGCGGCTTGCCCCCGCGCCACGGACCGCCCGGACTCGAGGCGCGCCTGCTCGAGCTCGGGGACGAGCTGCGCCGCGAGGGCGTGGCGATCGGGACCTCGGAGCTGCTCGACGCGTTCGGCGCCCTGGCCGCGGTGAGCTGGACCGACCAGGAGCACTTCCGCGAGGCGCTCGCCGCCACGCTCGCCAAGTCGCAGGAAGACAGACGAGTCTTCGATGCGCTGTTCGAGCGCTTCTTCTTCCGCGCCGTCGAGCGTGAGGCCGTCGAGCGCGGCCTGACCGAGCAGCGGTTCGAGGCGGAGGGAAGCCCGGACGCCGACCGGATCGACTTCGACGCGCTGCGCGACTCCGTCCGCGCGGCGATCCGCGCGGGCTCGGACGGCGAGATGCGCGACCTCGCCCGGCTGTCGATCGCCGCGCTCGGGCGGGGAGGCGAGGGCTCGGGCGTGGTCGGCGTCGACGTGCAGCGCATCCGGCGCTCGCTCGGCCTGCGCGGCGACGCGGCCGGCGAGGCCGAGGCGCGCGGCGACCCCGACGCGGTGCCCGCCGAGCGGCTGCGCGAGTTCGAGCGCCACCTGCGCCGCGAGCTCGAGCGCGACGCGGTCGAGCGGACGCGCTCGCTGCCGCCCGCGCGGCCGCTGCGCGAG
>DATHAN010000125.1:0-2089 GCA_035296645.1 Thermoleophilaceae bacterium | reverse complement strand
AGCCCGACTCCGTGGGCGTTGGCGAACTCGACGGCGTGGCGGGTGCCGTCGACGTTGGCGCGCCGCGCGGTCTCCTCGTCGGCCTCCATGTCGTAGACCGCGGCCAGATGGAACATGTGGTCGATCGGCTCGTCGAACGACTCGACGCCGAGCGCGGGCTTCGATATGTCCCCGACCACGGGCACGATCCGGTCGCCGGCGCCGAGGCGCCGCCGCGCCTCGTCGAGGCGCCCGCGCGAGCCCTCGCGCACGAGCGCGTAGATCGTCGCATCGCGCTCGAGCAGCGCCTCGATCAGGTGCCGGCCGATGAAGCCGGTACCCCCCGTGACGAAGTAGTTCAAGGTCTCGCTCCCTCCCTCTCGCTCGGCTCGCGAGTCTACTTCGCGGACCCGCTCGGCGCGCCCTCGAGGCGGCGCCCGAGCGCGGTTGCCGCGCGCCCGGCGGGCGGTCCACGCCCGGGCCCGCCCTCCGCGTGCCCGGCCGCTAGCGTGGACCGGGATGCGGTCATCGCTCGAGGCCGCCCACGGCCACCCGAACGGACCACGATGAAGCTCAGGCAGGCCGCCGAGCAGGCGGGCGTGAAGCCCGAGACGCTCAGGCGCTGGGCGCGCTCGGGCGTGATCCCGCAGACCGACGGCCGCGTCGACGACTGGTCACCGGCGGCCGTCGCCCACGCCCGCATCGTCGCCCGCCTGCGCGAGCGCGGGCACAGCCTCGGCCGCATCCGCGAGGCGGCCGAGCAGGGCCGGCTCGCGTACGCCTACGTCGAGCAGCTCTTCCCCGAGCACGACGGCGACCAGTCGCTCGCCGCGGCCGCGGAGGAGACCGGGCTCGAGCCCGAACTGATCGAGCGCGTGTGGGGCGGCCTCGGCCTCCCGAGCGACGGCCTCGAGCGCCTGAGCGACCAGGACCTCCAGGCGCTCCAGTACATCTCCCTGGTGCTCGAGGCGGGCTTTCCGCTCGTCGCCTTCCTCCAGCTCGCTCGCGTCTACGGCCAGGCGCTCGCCCAGATGGCCGACGCCGAGGTGCGGCTCTTCCACCTGTACGTCCACGAGCCGCTCATGCGCGACGGCGTCCCCGGCCTTCAGATGGCCGAGGAGATGGAGAACCTGGCCGGCGACCTGCTGCCGCTCGCCTCGCCGATCATGGACTACGTCCACCAGCGTTTCCTCCAGCACTTCGTCGAGCAGGACATGGTCGGCCACATGGAGGTGGAGCTCGGCGACGGGGCCGAGCCGGACGAGCTCGGGCGCGTCAACGTGGCGATCGCGTTCGCCGACCTCGCCGGCTACACGCGCTACACCGAGGAGGAGGGCGAGGAGGAGGCGCTGTCGTTCGTCGAGCGCTTCATCGACGCGGTGGGCGACACGCTTCCCGAGGGCGCGCGCGTGGTCAAGACGATCGGCGACGAGGTCATGGTCGTGGGCGGCGACCCTGCCTCGCTGTGCGAGTGGGCGGTCGGCTTCCAGGCGCTCTTCCAGGAGCGCCCCGCCCCGCGCATCGGCATCCACCGCGGGTACGCGATCTACCGCGATGGCGACTACTTCGGTCGCGACGTGAACCTCGCGGCGCGTGTGGTCGCGCGCGCCCGCGGCAGCGAGGTCCTGATCACCGACGCGGTCCGCGAGGCGGTTGAGGGGCTCCGCCACCTGGAGTTCGAGGACATCGGCCAGGTCAAGCTAAAGGGGTTCAACGAGCCGCACCTGCTGTCGCGGGCGATGCAGGCGGAGGTGGACGAGTAGGAGGCGGGCGCGAGCCGGTCGAGCCGCCGCTCGCGGCGGCTCGCGCAAGCGGCCTCGTGCGCCCCGGCGAGCCGCTGCTCGTGCTGCTGTCGGGCGGCGCCGACTCCGTGTGCCTGCTCGACGTCTGCCTGCGCCTCGAGGCGCGCGTCTCCGCCCTCCACGTGAATCACGGGCTGCGCGCGCAGGCCGACGCCGACGAGGCGTTCTGCCGCGAGCTGTGCGACCGGCTGGGCGTGCCGCTCGCGGTCGAGCGGGCGTCGCCGGCCGCGGGCGAGCCGGGCGCGGCCGGGAATGTCCAGGCCGAGGCGCGGGCGGCGCGCTACGCGGCCGCCGAGCGCCACGTCGCG
>DATHAN010000124.1:0-8959 GCA_035296645.1 Thermoleophilaceae bacterium | reverse complement strand
GCGCTCGCACGGCGCGGGGGAGTCGTGCTCTCCGACGAGCTCAACCACGCGAGCATCGTCGACGGGTGCCGCCTCGCGCGCGCGGAGACGGTCGTCTACCGCCACGCCGACCTGGACCACCTGGCCTCCGAGCTGAGGCGCCGGCCGGAGCGGCAAGCCCTGATCGTCACCGACGCGGTGTTCTCGATGGACGGCGACGTCGCGCCGCTGGCCGGGATCGTCGAGCTCGCGCGCCGGCACGGAGCGCGCGTGATGGTCGACGAGGCCCACGCGACGGGGACCGTCGGGCCGGGAGGCCGCGGCGCGGTCGCCGATGCCGGGCTCACGGGCGAGGTCGACGTCGTGGTCGGGACGCTGGGCAAGGCGCTCGGCTCGTATGGCGCCTACGCCTGCTGCGGCGCCACGGTCGCCGACTGGCTGGTGAACACGGCGCGCAGCCTGATCTTCTCGACCGCCCTCCCGCCGCCGGCCGTGGCCGCGGCGCAGGCGGCGCTCGCGAGCCTGCGCTCCGAGCCACAGCGCGTCGAGCGCGTGCGCGGCAACGCTCGAGTGCTGCGGGAGGCGCTCGCCGGTCAGGGGGCCGCCGTCGCCCCGCAGGCAACGCCGGTCGTGCCGTTCGTGCCGCTCGTGATCGGAGCGGCAGAGGCGACGGTGCTCGCGTGCGAGCGGGCGCTCGCGCTCGGGGTCTTCGCGCAGGCCATCCGGCCCCCGACGGTGCCCGAGGGGACGTCGCGGCTACGGCTGGCGGTCATGGCAACCCACGCGGACGCCGAGCTGCGCGAAGCGGCGCGTGTCGTCGCCCGCGCCGTCGCGGCCGAACGCGGGAGCCCAGCCGGTGGGGACGGCTCCTCCCGAGCCCCCGAGCTCGGGAGTGGCGCGGCTGACGCGGCACTCCGGGCGGCCGCCTAGCGTCGCGGTGCGCGGCCTCTTCGTCACGGGTACGGACACGGGTGTCGGCAAGTCGATCGTCGCCGCGGCGGCGTGCGCGGCGCTCGCCGCCCGCGGCACGCGCGTGGCCGCCTTCAAGCCGGCGGTCACCGGGCTCGACGACCCGCCGGGGGAGTGGCCGCCCGACCACGAGCTGCTCGCGGCCCAGGCGAGCGCCGGTCAGCGACCCGAGGACGTGGCGCGCTACCGCTTCGGCCCGCCCGTATCGCCGCACCTGGCCGCCGAGCGCGCCGGCGTGGCGATCGAGCCGACGGCGCTGGTCGCGGCCGCCGCCCGCGCCTCCGCGGCCGCCGACGCGCTGATCGTCGAGGGCGTCGGCGGGCTGATGGTCCCGCTGCGCCGCGGCTATCTCGTACGCGACCTCGCCGTCGCGCTCGGTCACCCGCTGGTCGTCGTCGCCCGGCCCGGCCTCGGGACGATCGGCCACACGCTCCTCACGCTCGAGGCGGCGAGGTCGGCGGGGCTCGCGGTGGCGGGCGTCGTACTGACCCCGTGGCGCGCCTCACCCACCCCGGTCGAGGCGTCGAACCGCGAGACACTCGCCGAGCACGGAGCGGCCCGGGTCACGTGCCTCCCTCCCACCCGGGCCGAGTCGCTCGCCGAGGGGGGCGCCGCGCTTCCGCTCGAGGAGTGGCTCGGGGAGCGGGGGCGACGGTCCCGCCGAGACGATCGATTGAGTGAGACCCGGTCGCCGCTGCAACGCGCAACCGCGGCCTGAACGCCGCGGCGGCGAACCAGAACGCCTGCTCGTGGCGCAGGCGGCGTAACCGCCGGGCCCGCAAGGGCCCCGCGACGGCCCGGCCCGTCACGTCCCAGCGCGAGCCGCTCTCGCGATCGACGAACGCGCCGTCCCGGCGCGCGAAGGTGAGGGGCTGCTGGTCGAGGCGCCGATCGAAAGCGGCGGCCGTCCCCACATCACGGGAGCGCGCGACGGAGTCGGCGTCGATGGCCGACGCGACGCCGCGCTCGTAGAGGACGACCGCCGGCGTCCCGCCGAGCTCGAGGTGGGCGACCCGGCGGCGCACGAGGCGCGCGAACGGGACGGCCACCGGCGGCCTCGCGCCCGGCAGGACCACGACGCGCTCCTTGGGTGGCAAGCGTCCGTCGACCCGGCCACGGAAGAGATGGGGAGCCGTTTGGAGACGGTCGTAGCCGAGGTACGGGTTGCGCGTGTAGCTCGCGCGCGAACCGCGGGGGCGGGCGAGCACGTCGCCGCGCGGGAAGCGGCGGCCGAACATCGCGAAGCTGAGCGTCTGGGCCGGCATCGGGCGGAGCCGCCGGCCGGCGAGCGAGCCGACGGTCGCCTCGCCGGTCATCTGCTGCCACCACGACTCTGTCGCGCGGTCCCACAGGAGCGGGTTCGAGCGCCGGAGGTTCCCCGTCGTCCCCAGCCGCAGCTCGCGTCCCTCGACGCGGCGGTCGAGGACCAGCGAGGAGTCGGTGAGCGGGGAGTAGGTGACGGCGATCGGTCGGCCCCCGAGGCGGTCGTTGACGACCTCGTGCCAGACGAGCGTGCGCAGCGGATACGCGCGAGCGGCGCGACCGACCGCCACCGCGATCACCGGATCGCGCTGGCCGAGCTCGCGCGCGGCGAGACGCCGCGACACCGCGCCCGGGCGATCGAGCGGAGGGATGTCGTCGCGGCCCGGGCCGCCGCGGTATATCTCGGCCAGGGGCACGGTGCGGTGGGCGAAGTCGGTGCGCCAGCCCGCCCGGTCGAAGGACGCGCCGCGCGCGCCCAGGTCGACGGCGTACGCAGGATCGCCGGCCGCCCCGCGGTCGGCGTCCGGCTCCGACTCTCCACACGCCGCGAGCGCGACCAGGGCCGCCCCGCACAGGCCGCCCAACCGGGTAATTCCCGCGCGGTTCGCGGTGAGCCTCAGCGGCCCCCCGCCGCGTAGCTCACGATCGACTTGTCGATCAGCCACTCCACCGGGGCGCGGTCGTCGGTGTAGGGACGCCCGCCCGCGAGCGGCGGCCCGGCGCGTGACGCCGCCTCGCGGCCGGTGGCGCGCAGGCCGCGCGGCAGCCCCCGGTCGGCCACCCGTCGGAGCCGCTCCGGGCTCAGCGGCGCCTCGCTCCCCACGAGCAGGGTGTTGGTCGGGGCGATCGGGTCGCGCACCACGTACGGGAAGACCTCGCGCATGCTCGCGGTGAGCACGCGCTCGAGCTCGGTCTGCCCCTCGGGGTGACCGGCGTTCACGATCACCGTCCCGCCGGGAGCGAGCTTGGACCGGGCGGTCTCGAAGAACTCGACCGTCGTGAGATAGAACGGGATGTAGGGCTGGCGGTACGCGTCGACCGAGATGACGTCGTAGCGCGCGTCGATCCGGCGCAGGAACGGGCGCGCGTCCTCGTGGTAGAGATGAAGCCGCGGGTTGCGCATGTCGAAGAAGCGCCGTCCGATGCGCGACAGCTCGGGGTCGAGCTCCACGCCGTCGACGCGGGTGTGCGGGAGCAGCCGGCCGTAGGCGCGCGCCGTCGTCCCCGCGGCATTGCCGAGGATGGCCACGCGCGCGGGCGGGCGCTCGCGCGCGAGGAAGGGCAGCACGAGGTGGCCGTCCCACACATCGCCGGTGAGCACGGTGCCCGGCTCGCGCAGGGAGTGCTGCGCCTGCCCCTCGTTGAGCTCGAGCGCGCGCGAGCCGTCGAGGCGGTCGACCACGCGCGCGTACTGGTACTGCGTGTCGGTCTCGTAGACCAGCCGGCTGCCCGAGCCGTTCTCGGCGGCCTTGAGCGTCCCCACGGGCAGGGCGATCAGGGCGGCGATCGCCGCCGGCGCGAGCGCGTAGCGGCGGACCGGGCGCAGTCCCGCCACCGCGATCAGCGCGATGCCGAGCGCGAGCACGAGGAACGTCCGCCGCGTGCCGAGCAGGGGGATCAGCGCGAGCGCGGAGACGAGCGTGCCGAACAGGCTTCCCGCCGTTGAGATCGCGTACAGCCGCCCGGCGACGCGTCCGGTCTCGCCCACGTCGGCGACCGCGATCCGGATCGCCCACGGCGACACCGCACCGAGCACCAGGACCGGCACCGCGACGAGCACTAGCACGGCGAGCAGCGAGCCGAAGAACGCGCCGGCGTCGATCGAGTCGAGCGCCCCGACCCCCAGGTCGAGCAGCGGGTCGGCGGCGAAGGGCACGAGCGCGAGCAGGAGCGACCCGCCGAGCGTGATGAGGCACAGCGAGCGCATGTCGGGGCGGCGGTCGGCCGCGCGCCCGCCGAGCCAGTACCCGACCGACAACGCGACGAGGACCACGCCGATGGTGTTCGCCCACACGATCGTCGAGGCGCCAAAGTAGGGGGCGAGGAGGCGCACCGCCGCGATCTCCGCGCCGAGCGATCCCGTCCCGACGACGAAGACGAGCAGGGGCAGAGGGGGCATTCCGTCCCCCACCTTAACTACGGTCCGGCGGGTGGAATCCGCTTCCACGGATCGCGTCAGCCGGGGGGCGGCGGACGTTCGCCCCGCCGCCACCGACCGCGCCCGCCTCGCCGCCGCCGACCACGCGCACCTCTGGCACCCCTTCACCCAGCAGCTCGGGTGGGCCGGCGAGGAGCCGCTCGTGATCGAGCGCGCCGAGGGCACGGATCTGATCGACCTAGAGGGGCGGCGCTACATCGACGGCGTCTCCTCGCTTTGGTGCAACGTCCACGGGCACCGCCACCCACGCCTCGACGCCGCGGTGCGCGAGCAGCTCGAGCGCGTCGCCCACACGACGATGCTCGGCCTCTCCCATCCGCCGGCGATCGAGCTCGCGCGGCGACTCGTCGAGCTCTCACCCGCCGGCCTGCAGCGCGTCTTCTACTCGGACTCCGGCTCGACCGCGGTGGAGATCGCGCTCAAGATGGCGTTCCAGTTCTGCCAGCAGCAGGCCGACCCGGCGGTGCGCCGGCGCACCCGCTTCGTCGCCCTGCGCGAGGCCTACCACGGGGACACCGTCGGCTCGGTGTCGCTCGGGGGCATCGAGCTCTTCCACTCGCTCTACCGCCCGCTGCTGTTCGACGCCCTGCGGGCCGAGCCGGGCGACGCGGACGACCTCGAGCGCGTACTCGGCGCGCATGGCGAGGAGGTGGCGGCCGTGGTGGTCGAGCCGCTCGTGCAGGGCGCGGCAGGGATGCTCGTGCACCCGCCCGGCTACCTGCGCGCGGTGCGCGAGCTGTGCGACCGTCACGGCGTTCTCCTCATCGCCGACGAGGTCGCGACGGGCTTCGGCCGAACCGGGCGGATGTTCGCCTGCGAGCACGAGGACGTCGAGCCCGACTTCATGTGCCTGGCCAAGGGGCTGACCGGTGGCTACCTCCCGCTCGCCGCCACGCTCACCACCGAGCGCGTGTACGCGGGGTTCCTCGGCGAGTTCGCGGACTTCCGCGCCTTCTTCCACGGCCACACCTACACCGGCAACCCGCTCGCGTGCGCCGCCGCGCTCGCGACGCTCGACGTCTTCGAGGAGGAGCGCACGCTCGACCATGTCGACGAGCTCGACGGCCTGCTCGGGGAGCTGCTCGAGCCGGTCGCGGCGCTATCGGCGGTCGGGGAGGTGCGCCGGCGCGGGCTGATGACGGGGATCGAGCTCGACGGCTTCCCCGTCGCCGCCCGCACCGGCCATTGGGTCACGCTCGAGGCCCGGCGCCGCGGCGCGGTCGTGCGCCCGCTCGGGGACGTCGTCATCCTCATGCCCCCGCTCGCCGTCTCGGCAGACGAGCTGCGCCGGCTCGTCGAGATCGTCCGCGAGGCGATCGTAGCGGCGACCGGCGGGGCGGCTGCGCGAACCGCGGCGCGCGTCGCGCCGGTCTACCCCTCGAACGGCGAGAAGTCCCTCTTCCGCGCCCCGCACACCGGGCAGAACCAGTCGTCGGGGATCTCCTCGAACGGAGTGCCGGCGGGAACGCCGCCGTCCGGGTCGCCCTCCTCGGGGTCGTAGATGAAGCCGCACGACTCGCAGATCCACTGCTGGCTCTGGCTCACCGTCGCGGCAGCTTACGCGACGCCCCGTGCGCGGGCGCTGCGCCGCCGCGGGCGGTAGGGTCGCCTGCATGGCGGGGGTAGGACCGGAGGGAGCGGCACCGCTCGAGGAGCTGAAAGCGGGCGCGGCGACCCACGCGCGCCAGGCCGCCTCCGCCATCGTCTTGCGCGACTCCGACACCGGGCCGGAGGTGCTGCTCGTGCAGCGAAACCCCACCGCCCGCTTCATGGGCAGCGCCTGGGTCTTCCCCGGAGGAGCGGTGCACTCCGAGGACTCGGGCCCCGCGGCGACCGCGCGGCGCGAGCTCGAGGAGGAGGCCGGCCTGCGGCTCGCGAGCGACGGCGAGCTCGTCGCCTTCTCGCGCTGGATCACCCCGATCGAGGTCAAGGTCCGCTTCGACACCTTCTTCTTCCTCGCGCAGGCGCCGCGCGGGCAGGAGGGTCGGCCCGACGGCGCCGAGACTGTCGATCTGCGCTGGCTTCGGCCCGCCGACGCGCTCGCGGGCGGGCGGCGCGGGGAGCTCGCGCTCGTCTTCCCCACGATCAAGCACCTCGAGCAGCTCGCCGAGCTCGAGTCGGTGGCCGACGGCCTCGTGCGCGCGCAGTCACGCCGCGTCGAGCCGGTGCTCCCGAGGCTCGTGGGAGAGGGCCGCGACCTGCGCGTCCTCTTGCCCGGCGAGCCGGGCTACGAGCCGCCTCGCTGAGCCGCGCAAGCGCTCCCACGGGGAGCCGGATAGCGCAACTTGCGGGCGCTCGAGCGGTTAATCGAGAGGTGAGACGCCACCTCTCGATCGCCCTGCTCGTTGCGCTCTCATCGCTCGTCGCGGCCGGCGTAGCGGTCGCCAGCACGGAGGTGGGCGGCTCGGGCCCCGACAAGCTCGTGGGCACCGACGGACCCGACCAGCTCTACGGCGAGGACGGTGCCGACACCCTGCTCGCGCTCGGCGGCGACGACTACGTCGAGGGCGGCCCGGGCGCCGACAGCATGCGCGGCGGCTCGGGAGTAGACCTGCTCATCGCCGGCACCGGCGTCGACCGCGTCGAGGGCGAAGGCGGGCGCGACAGCGTGTACGCGGGGCACGGCAACGACTACGTGTCCGGCGGGAGCGAAAACGACACCATCCTCGGCAGGCGGGCGACGACCGGGTGATCGGAGGGACGCACGACGACCGCCTGTGGGGCGGTGCGGGTGCGGACCGGGTTCTCGGCGGCGACGGCGGCGACTACCTGGCGGCGAGCACTCAATCGATCGTGGCGGGGCGGCGGCGGCACCGACCGCATCTACCTACACGATGAAGCGGGCTCCGCTCCGCGCCTGAGCGACCCGAGCGGCTACGAGGTCCAAGCAGGCGACGCTGCCGACGTGGTCGACGCGCGCGACGGAGAGAGGAGCGACGTCGACTGCGGCGCGGGCGTCGATCGCCTCCTCGCCGACCCGGGCGACCGCGCCGTGCGCTGCGAGTCCCGCAGCGAGCGCCCGCGGTGAGCAAGCGGTCCGGGCGCGAGCGCCGCGCTCAAGCCACCGCCTCCCGAGCCGATACGAACGACGTGGAGCCCGTGCGCCGGCGTCGCCTCTTGCGAACGATCGCCGCGCTGGCAGCGACCGCCGCGCTCGCCGCCACGGCGTCCGGTCACCCCTTCCACCCGGGCGCCGACACGGCGGACACGGTCGGGGACGGACCCGGCGCGGGTCTTCGGCTCGCGAAGATCGGGACGTTCGCCTACCCGACCTACGTAGCCTCGCCGCGGGGCGACACCGCGCGCCAGTTCGTCGTCGGGCAGGACGGGATCATCCGAGTGCGCAAGAGTGGCCGCTGGCTGAGCCGCCCGTTCCTCGACGTGCGTGACATCGTCAACTTCGACGAGGGCGAGCGCGGCCTGTTCTCGATGGCGTTCGCTCCCGACTACGCCGAGAGCAGGCTCTTCTACATCTTCTACACGCGCTCGAACGGGAACCTGCGCGTCGACGAGCTGCGCCGCTCGAGCTCGAGCCCGGACGTGGCGACCCGCACCGGCCGCCGCAAGGTGATCGAGATCTCTCACAGCACGTACCCGAACCACAACGGCGGCCAGCTCCAGTTCCTCGGCGCGAGCAACCCCCTGTACATCGCGACCGGCGACGGAGGCGGCGGCGGCGACCCCATGCGCAATGGTCAGGACAGGGACTCGCTGCTCGGGAAGATATTGCGGATCAATCCCCGCGGCCGCTCCGGGACCCGCGGCTACTCGATCCCGAGCACCAACCCGTTCGTCGGCCGCGCGGGCCGGGACGAGGTCTGGCACTACGGCCTTCGCAACCCGTGGCGCTTCTCGTTCGACCGCGCGACCGGGAACATGGCGATCGGCGACGTGGGGCAGGGCAGCTACGAGGAGGTCGACTACATCGCCAGGGCGCGCAAGGGGCTCAACTTCGGCTGGAGCTGCTTCGAGGGCTTTCACAGCTACGCCGGGTGCTCGGCCCCGGGGCACGTGCCGCCGGTCATCGAGTACTCGCAGGCGGGCGGCGGAAGCTGCGCGGTTACGGGCGGCTACGTCCTGCGCGACCCGTCGCTCTCGCGCTTCGCGGGCCGCTACTTCTACGGCGACTACTGCACCGGCGCGATCCACGCCGCGACCGTGCGCGACGGCCAGCGCACGCCCGACAGCCAGAACCAGTACCTCGGGCTCGTGGTACCGCGGCTCACGAGCTTCGGCGAGGACGCCCAGGGACGCCTGTACATGACCTCGCGCTCGTACGGCACCCGCGCAGGCGCCGTGTACCGCCTGAGTCCGGCGCCCTAGCCCGCGACCGCCTTGTAGTAACGCACGGCCAGGCCGGTAAGGAGCGTCTGGAAGCACTCCTCGACCGACAGCCCGTGCTCGTCGGCGTAGCCGCGCAGGCCGTCCTGCTCGATCGCCTCGCTCTGATCGATCACCTGCTCGACGAGCTCGGGGTGTTGATCGGAGAAGTAGGCGCCCATCGAGTACAGGTTCGTGTCCATGAGCGACTCGAGGAAGGTCTCCTCCTCCCCCGTGGCCGTCGAAGCGCGCGCCATGGGCTCAGATTAC
>DATHAN010000123.1:0-2465 GCA_035296645.1 Thermoleophilaceae bacterium | reverse complement strand
CTCGATCTTCCACCGCAAGAACTACTTCTATCCCGACCTGCCGAAGGGCTACCAGATCTCCCAGTACGACATCCCGCTGTGGGGCCACGGGCGGCTCGGAGACGTGCGCATCCACCGCGTGCACCTCGAGGAGGACGCCGCCAAGCTCGTGCACGCCGGGGGCTCGGGGCGCATCCACGGGGCCGAGGCCTCCGAGGTCGACTTCAACCGCGGCGGCACCCCGCTCGTCGAGATCGTCACCGAGCCCGACCTGACCGCGCCGGAGCAGGCCGGCGAGTGGCTGCGCCTCCTGCGCGCGACGCTCAAGCGGCTCGGCGTCTCCGACGTGAGCATGGAGGAGGGGTCGGTGCGGTGCGACGCCAACGTGTCGATCCGCCCGGCCGGCACGGCCGACCTCGGCACGAAGACCGAGCTCAAGAACATGAACTCGTTCCGCTTCCTCGAGCGGGGGATCGCCGCGGAGATCGCACGCCAGGAGGGGATCCTGCACAACGACGGGGAGGTCGTCCAGGAGACGCTCCACTACGACCCGGCGACCGGCGCGCTCACCCCGCTGCGCTCGAAGGAGGAGGCGCACGACTACCGTTACTTCCCGGAGCCCGACCTCGTGCCGCTCGTGCCGACGGTCGAGATGCTCAATCGCGCGCGCGCCGCCCTGCCCGAGCTCCCGGCCGCGCGGGCCGAGCGCTTCGAGCGCGAGCTCGCGCTTCCGCCCGAGACGGCGCGCCTGCTCGCGTTCCGGTCGGAGCTCGCGGACTACTTCGAGGCGGCGCTCGCGGCGGGCGGCGCGGATGGCGCCGCCCCGCTCGACCCGCGCGCGCTCGCGAGCTGGGTCACCGTGGAGCTCGTCGCGCGCGTTGGCGAGGGCGACCCGGCGGAGAGCCGCGTCGAGCCTGAGGCCCTCGGCGAGCTCGTGGGCATGGTCTCCGCACGCTCGATCTCCGGCTCCGCGGCCAAGGAGGTGCTCGACACGCTGGCGGCCGAGGGCGGGCGCCCGGCGGCGATCGTCGAGCAGCGCGGCCTCGGCCTCGCCGCCGCCGACGAGCTCGAGGCGATCGTCGACCGGGCGATCGAGCAGAACGCGGACGCGGTCGAGAAGGTTCGCGCGGGCACGGGCAAGGCGATGGGAGCGATCGTCGGCGCCGTGATGCGCGAGACGAAGGGCCGAGCCGACGGGGGAGAGGTGCAGCGGATGGTGCGGGAGCGGCTGGGACTCGGTTGAGGAGTGGGCACCCGAGCGCCAGGCCGTACCATTGGAGGACCGTCATCCGAGGAGGCTGCTCGTGTCGAAGCTAGTTCGCATGGATCACACTGGTCACTCGACGCTCGCAGAGTGGACCGCACCCGGTGACAGCGACTTCGAGGCGGCGGTCGAGGAGTTCCGCCGCGAGCTCGACGCGGGCTACATCGGCGTCGTCCCCGACGGGCCCGGCCGGGCGACACAGGTGACCGAGCTCCCGGCCGAGGCCGACCTCGTCGTCATGCGTCGCCCGATCGCCGGCGGCTAGGCCCCGGGGTGGCGACCGCCGCCGACACCCACCTCCCCGAGCTCGGCGCGGTTCCGTGGCGCCCGCGCCTGACGGCACGGTCTCTGCGCACGTGGGGTCGCGTGTGGACCGCCTGGACGGTGCTCGGGACGGTCCCGTTCCTCGCCGCGGCCGTCGTCCTCTTCCTGCTCGAGCCGCTCTCCTTTCCCGTCGGCCTCGCATGCCTCGCGCACGCGTGGATCATCCCCGAGCTGTACGCCTACCGCGGGGTGAACACCGTGCGGCCCAAGGACCCGCGCCACGCCATGGCCGAGCCGGCGGCCCAGGGCCTGCTCGGCGACCTGCTCGACCACGCGCCGCGGGCGCTCCAGCGCGAGACGGGCCTCGCGCTCGAGCGCGGTCGCCTGGGCGTGTGGCTCGTGGCGGAGGCGGGTGCGCTCCTCGTCGCGCCGGGCGGCCGGCGCGTGCACTGCTTCTGCGTGGGGACGCGCGAGCGCGACCTGCCTCCCTCCGACCGGGTCTCGCATCTTCTGCTCGCGCTGCGGACCGACGAGGAGGGGTCCGCCACGGTGGCGAACCGGGCGTTCTCGGGCGCCTCGTGGCGCGTGCGCCGGCGGCTCCCGCGCACGCAGCGGCCGGCGCTGGCCGCCGCTCGGCGAGCGGCTCGCGACATGCGGCGCTAACCGCGCTCGACACCGGCGCGTCGCCCGGCGAGCGCCGCGCGCCGGCCGTCCGCGCCGGGCTAGCCTTCTCGTGTGATGGGCGGCGGAATCGAGCTGATCGTCATCTGCTTCTTCCTCGGCCTGTCCGCGGGCATCATCGGGAGGATCAAGGGCGGCTCGTTCTTCCTGTGGTTCCTGATCGGTGCGTGCACGCTCGGGATCGGCATCCTCGCGGCGCTCCTCCACCGGGTCGAGCGCAACGAGCCCGAGCGCCGCTGCCCGACGTGCGGGAAGTGGGTTCGCCTGAGCGACCAGG
>DATHAN010000122.1:0-5637 GCA_035296645.1 Thermoleophilaceae bacterium | reverse complement strand
TCCGCCACGCTTATCGACAGCACGCTCGCGCGTCTAAAGAACAGAGGCCATGGATACCCCGATTCGCCCCCAGCACCACGGCTCGAGACAGCCTGCTGCCGGGTCTTCGGCGGGCGCCGCCATCGCCGGTCCGACGGGAGGCCACGCCCGCGCGGCCGTCAGCTGGCCGGCGGCGCGGCGGCGCGTGCCCGCGGCGAGTGCCGCGCTTGCGGTGGTGGTCGTCGCGGCGCTCTGCGTGGCGCCCGAGGCACTCGCGCAGGGCGAGTTGGGTCGTGAGATGCCCGAGGCGATCGTGCTCGTAGCGCGGCCCGCCGTGGGCGCCACGCCCGACTCGAGCGGCCACTTCGCGCATCGCGAGGCGCTCCTCGCCGAGGTGATCGGGGGGCGCGCCAGCCCCGAGCCGAGCGAGGGCGCGCTCGTCTCCGAGCTCGTCTCGTCGCCTCACCCGGTGCCGGGCGTCACGGCCAGGGTCCTGCCCGGCCACGCGCCCGGCATTCTCCTCGACGCGGCCTCGACGCGACGGACGATCACCGTCCTCGGACCGACCGGTGAGCCGTACCTGCGTCTGGGACCGCGCGGCGTCGAGGTCAACATGCGGAGTCCCGCCGACCCGGGTACCGGCCCCGAGAACGGCGCCCAGGCGCCCGCTTCCGGCGACGTGCGCGCCGCCCCGCGCTGGCGGCGGATAGCGTCCGAGGCCCGCTACGCGTGGCTCGAGTCGCGCGCCCGGTTCCCGCCCGAGCTGGTCCCGGCCGACGTCGTGACCGGGGGACGTCGTCGCGTCCTGCTCACCTGGGAGATCCCGCTCGAGGTCGACGGCCGCCGGACGCAGCTGCGGGGGGTCACGAGCTGGGTCCCGTCCCCCGCGTCCGCCGAGCGGGGCGGCGCCGGCCGCCTGCTCGGGGCCTTCGGCGTTCCGATCGCCGCGCTCGGGGCTCTGACGGTCGTCGCCGTGGCGGCGCTGATCGCGGTCGCCCGCCGCAGAGCCCGATGACCGGCCCGGCCGCGAGTAGACTCGCCTTCGAGTGGTTCTGAGCGATCGCACCATCCGGGCGGAGATCGAGGCCGGGCGGATCGCCATCGAGCCGCACGACGCCGCGCTCGTACAGCCCTCGAGCGTCGACGTGCGCGTCGACCGCCAGTTCCGCGTCTTCCACAACGCCCGCTATCCGTTCATCGACGTGCGCCAGCCGATGGAGGAGCTCACGGAGCTGGTCGAGCCGCCGGCGGGCGAGCCCTTCATCCTCCACCCCGGGGAGTTCGTCCTCGGCCAGACGCTCGAGCGCCTCACCCTCCCCGACGACCTCGTGGCCCGTCTCGAGGGCAAGAGCTCGCTCGGCCGCCTCGGCCTGCTGATCCACTCGACCGCGGGCTTCGTCGACGCGGGCTTCTCTGGCAAGCTCACGCTCGAGCTCTCGAACGTCGCCAACCTGCCGATCACGATCTACGAGGGCATGCCGATCGGCCAGGTCTCGTTCATGCGCATGGACTCGCCGGTCGAGCGCCCGTACGGCTCGGCCACCGCGGGCAGCAAGTACCAGGGCCAGGACGAGCCGACCCCGAGCCGCTTCCACCTCAACTTCGAGCGCGGGGTCGGGGGGCTGGAGCGCGATGGCGAGTCAGGCACCTCCCGCGACGCGGACCTCGAGCGCCCTACGGACCCCGACGCCGAGCCCCTCGCCGAGCGGCGCTAGACGCCGCGATGGCCGTCGCTAACCGGCTCCCGCGGCGCGCGCCGCGGCGGCTCCGGCGCCTCGCCGCGGCGCGCGGGGTCGGGCGGGAAGTGCTCGAGCACCCACTCCGCGCCGAGCTCCAGGCGGCGATAGCTCGCGCCCCGCACGAGGACGAAGTTGCGCGTGCGCGGGTCCATCGGCAGGCTCGTCTCGACCGGGTACCAGGCGTTGTGCTCGCGCACGAGCTGGTTGAGCCGCTCGAAGCGCCACGTGCGCGCCCGCGCGCGCCAGCGCCGCGCGAAAACCGCAGCGTCGTCGCCGTGCGCCTCGAGGAGCGCCTCGTAGGCGGCCCTCAACCGCCGGCACTGCACCGTGAACTCGGTCTCGATCTGGCGCAGGCGCTGCATGTAGCGCGGCGGCGAGCTCCCGCGCAGGTACGACTCGACGCTGGCCGGCTTGGCGAGCACGCGCCGCCGCAGCCGGCGCCGTGGCTTCGCGCGCTCGGCCTGCCCGGCGCCCCCATCGGGCCGTCGGTCGTCGCGCTGGTCGGTCACGAGGGTCTGACGGTGGGTCGCTTGCTGACGGCTCGTGCGGGGGTGTGAAGGCTAGCGCCCGCCCTCCCGCCGCCCAAGCCGGTCGGCGGTACCATCGAGGTAACTACCCGGAGGCGCGCATGCCCACCATCGGACCGCTCGAGATCATCGTCATCCTCCTGATCCTGCTCGTGATCTTCGGGCCGAAGCGCATTCCCGAGCTCGGGCGCTCGGTGGGCCAGGGGATGCGGAACTTCAAGGAGTCGGTGACCGGGCGCGACCGGGGCGAGGGCGATCGGGAGCTCGGGTCCGGGTCGGCGGCGAGCGGCGGGGACGCGACCGCGCCCGGCGCCGCGCACCCCGAGCCGGCGCGCCGAGAGCCGACCGCCGCCGGTGACCGGCCGCGGGCGGTCGAGCCGACGGGAGAGAAGCGCGCCTAGCGCCGCGCGCCCGCGCGCGAGGGCGATTCCGTGGCCAGGCTGAAGCCGGTCGGGCACGACGAGCGGCTCAGTCTCGTCGAGCACCTCGACGAGCTGCGCTCGCGGCTGCTCGTGTGCGCGGCTGCGCTCGTGCCGGCGCTCGTCGTGTGCGGATGGAAGAACGACCTGATCATCGAGCTCCTCAACCGGCCGCTGCCCGCGGGCGCCCAGCCGATCACGCTGAGCCCGACCGAGCCGTTCCTCACCACCGCCACGCTCGTCGTCTACGCGGCGCTCCTCATCGCCCTACCCGTGGTCATCTACCAGGCGTACGCGTTCGTGCTGCCGGCGTTCAGCCCGAGCGAGCGGCGCGTCGCTCTGCCGCTCATGCTGCTCGCACCGCTGCTCTTCGTCGGCGGGGTGGCCTTCGCCTACTTCGTCGTGCTCCCGCCGGCGATCGACGTGCTGCTCGCCTTCAACGCGGACGAGTTCAACACGCAGCTCCGCGCGCGCGAGTACTACGGCTTCGCGGCGCTCACGCTCGTGTCGCTTGGCGTCCTCTTCCAGGTGCCGATCGCGGTGCTCGCGGCGACCCGCCTCGGCCTCGTGACGCCCGATGCGCTTCGGCGGGGGCGGCGCTACGCGATCCTCGGAATCGCCGTCCTGGCCGCCCTGCTGCCCACTATCGACCCGGTGACGATGCTGCTCGAGATGCTTCCGCTGATCGCCCTCTACGAGCTGTCTATCCTTGTCGCGCGGGTCTTCGGGCGCCCGTCCGCGGGCGCCGCGGAGCCGGCGGCTCCGCTCGAGACCTCCTAGCTCTGGACCGACCTCATGCTGTTCGACCTCAAAGGCAGACGCCGGCGCGTCATCCAGGTCACCTACCTGGCGCTCGCCGTCCTCATGGGCGGCGGCCTCGTGCTGTTCGGGATCGGGGGCGACGTCCAGGGCGGCCTGTTCGATTCCTTTACCGGTGAGGGCTCCAACACGAGCGGTAACCCGATCGTCGAGCGGCGGCTCAAGCAGGCGGAGGCGCGGGTCAAGGCCAACCCGAACGACCAGCAGGCGCTCGCCGACATGGCGCGCAGCCGCTTTCAGCTCGCCGGCAACGACGTCAATCCCGACACGGGCCTCTACGGCCGCGATGCGCGCCCGGAGCTCGAGCGGGCCGCCGAGGCGTGGCAGCGCTACCTGGCGACGAATCCCGACAAGCCAGACGCCGGCCTCGCGCGCGTGATGCTCCAGGTGTACGGCGAGTTCGGCCTCAACCGGCCCAAGGAGGCCGCCCGGGCGGCCGAGGTCGTCGCCGAGGACGATCCGAGCTCGTCGACGTTCCTCGCGCTCGCCCGCTACGCCGCGATGGCGGGCGACAAGCGCACGGCCGACCTCGCGGGCAAGCGAGCGCTCGCGCTCGCCCCGGAGGCGCAGAAGAAGGTCGTGAAGAAGCAGGTCGACCAGTTCGAGAAGGCGCTCGCGGCGCAGGCGGGGGCCGGCGGGGCCGGCGGCGCGGGCGCGCCGGCGGTTGGCGTGCCGGGAGGGGCCGTCGGCGGGCGCTGACTCCCAGCGTCACACGCCGACCGCGCGAAACGGCAGAATGTCCGGCCGACCAGGGATAGGAGCACCTTGAACTTCCAGCTTTCAGATCACGAGGTCGACTCCGAGACGCACGTCATCGAGCTCGGGGGCGAGATCGACCTCTACACGGCGCCCGAGTTCAAGGAGCGCATGGCCGAAATCATCGACGAGGGCAAGACCCGCGTGGTCGTCGACCTCTCGCAGGCGACGTTCATCGACTCGACGACGCTCGGCGTCCTCGTCGGTGGGGTCAAGCGCCTGCGGCCGGCCGGTGGGTCGTTGGCGCTCGTGTGCACCGACGAGAACATCATCAAGATCTTCGAGATCACCGGCCTCGACCGCGTGTTCCCGATCCACGACACGCGCGACGAGGCGCTCGCGGACGTCGCGGAGGGTGGTACGACCTAGTCGGCCGCGTCGTCAGGTCTCTGTGGGAGCCGGCGGAACACCTCGGGTCCCGGCGGACCGACGGGGGTGCACGCCCTCCGACTCCTGGAGCGTGCTCGAGAAAGAGAAGCGACGGCCCAGAGGCCGCCGCTTCTCCTGACTACCCGACGGTTGGCCGCGCGCGCGAACGCCCGTCTAGCGCCGCTCGGTCTGTCCCGTGTCGTCGTTCGGGTCGGTCTCGCCGATTGTGGAGACGCCGGTGTCCGCGCGCGGGTCGGTCTGACCGCGCGTCTCCGCGCCAGTGCCCTGCGTCTGCTCCGTGGCCCCGGTGGCGTCGTTGCGATCGGTCTCGCCCGCCCTCGAGGCTCCGGTGAACTGGGCGTTCTGACCGGCGTCGGTGTTTGCCCTGGGTCTCCGCGCCGGTGCCCTGGGTCTGCTCCGTGGCCCCGGTGGTGTCGGTCGGGTCGGTCTCGCCAACCGTCGAGGGCCCGGTGAACTGGGCATCCGTGCCGGCGTCGGTGTTGCCCTTGAGTTTCGGCGCCGGTGTCGAGGTCGGTTCCCGCGTCACCGTCGTCGTCGCCCTCGTCCTCTCCTTCGTTGGGGCCCGACTTCGAGACGACTGCCTGAGGCTGCTCGCCCTCGGAGCCCTGCGCGGCGCCAGCCCAGTAGAGGGGCGCGGAGACGAGCAGGAGGAAAGCGGCGGACAGCAGTAGCGCCCGCCGCAGCGGCGAGCGCTGGTCGGGGGCGATGTCGCTTCCGTGGGCGCTCAGCTCGAGAAAGATCGCGGGAGCCGCGTTGGCCTGGGTGGCGCCGCAGTTACGACGAGATCGCCGCGGAGCTCGGCCTGACCACCGGAGCGGTGCGTCAGCTCTTGAACCGGGCGCGATCGGGCCTGCGCGGGCGGCGAGCGCGCTCACGCCGCTGGGCGTTCTCGAGCGAGCCGCTCCGACGCGAGCGCTTCGCCGATGTCGGCGCGCATCTCCGAGCTGACCGCGGGCGGCGGCCTCGCGGGCAGCGTGAAGGTCGCCGGGGCGCTGGTGGTCAGCGGGG
>DATHAN010000121.1:0-3590 GCA_035296645.1 Thermoleophilaceae bacterium | reverse complement strand
GGGGCGGGAGGAGGTCGTGCGCGAGCGCTTCGACGGCCTCGCCGGCTCGCTCGACTTCGAGCGGCGCCCGTTGCGCTGGAGCTTCGAGAGCGCCGACGCGATGCTCAAGTTCTACGGCGAGACCGCCGGGCCCGGGCTCGCTCATGCAGTCGCTCGACGACGAGGGCAAGGCGCAGATCCGAGAGGAGTTCGTCGAGCTCGTCGGGGAGTTCAACAGGCGACCGACGGCTCGGTCGAGATCGACGGCGAGTACCTGCTGGTCGTCGCGCGCCGGCGCGGCTAGGCGCGGGCGCGGCCGGGGCGCCGCCGACCGTGACCGCGCGGCTCGACCTCGAGTACGAAGGCTCTGCCTTTGCGGGCTGGGCGCGCCAGCCCGGCCGCCGGACCGTGCAGGGGGAGGTCGAGCACGCGCTCGCCGTGGCCGGGCGCCCCGCCGAGCTCACGGTGGCGGGCCGGACGGACGCGGGGGTGCACGCCCGCGGGCAGGTGGCGAGCCACCCGGGGGCGCCGGTTACGGCGGCGCGCCTCAACGCCCTGTTGGCGCCCGACGTGCGCGTCCTCGCGAGCACGGCGTCCCCCGCGGGCTTCGACGCGCGCCGCGACGCCCGCGCCCGCACCTACCGCTATCGCGTGCTCGCGCGGGACGTGGCGAGCCCGTTCGAGCACGGCCGCGCACTCCACTGGAGGGGTCGGCTCGATCGCGCCGTGCTCGACGCGTGCGCCGAGCTCGTGCCGGGACGTCACGACTTCACGGCGTTCACCCCCGCCCAGACCGACCACGTGCGCTTCAAGCGCGACGTCCTGCGGGCGGAGTGGACGCACGAGAGCGAGGCGGTGGTCGCCCTGTGGATCGAGGCCGACACCTTCATGCGCCACATGGTGCGCGTGCTGGTCGGCACGATGCTCGAGGTCGCCGCGGGACGGCGGGCGACCGACGACTTCGCCCGCCTGCTCGAGGGCCGAACGCGCTCCGAGGCGGGCCCAACGGCGCCGCCGTGGGGTCTGTATCTCGAGTCGGTGCGCTACTGAGCGAGCGGCCGGGGGTGGCCCGCCCCCGCCGTCACTTCACGCGCTTCGTGCGCGCCTGCTCCTGCGCGGCGGCCACCACCTCCCGCCGCGTCCCCGTGATCGTCGTCGCGTACGTCGTGAAGCTGGGATACGCCCCGCGCATCCACAGCACCTCGAGGTCCTCGCCGGCGGGCAGCCGCCGCGGCGAGATGGGCCGGATGTTGTCGACCGTCGAGCTCCGGGTGACGGGTCGGTGGGCCCATGTCTGGCCGCCGTCGGCGGTGGCCCAGATCTCGACCTCTCGCTTGCCGGCGACCTTGCGCGAGAGGTAGGCGATCGACGGGTCGTCGTGGTCGAGCGAGATGCCGGGCGAGTAGTCGTCGCGCAGCGAGGACGTGCTCACGAGCGTCCGATCGAGCCAGCGCCGCCCCGTCCAGCGTGCGTAGTGGTAGCGGTGGTCGCTCGACGACCGGATCTCGGCGTATACGACCACGGGTCGCCCGTGCCCGTCGTGAGCGACGTCGTAGATCCACGCCTTCCCTCCCTGCCGCTTCGCGTCGTAGAGCTTCTCGGCGGCGCGCGGGCGCAGCGGGCCGGTGCTCGCCGAGCCGATCAGGGTTCCGTTCGCGCGGTAGTAGCCGTTGTTGCGGTACGCGGCGTAGTGGATGCTCGTGTCGAGCGTTCCGGGATTCGTCTCGGTGAAGGCGAGGTGGATCTTCCCCCCGTCCGTCGCATACTTCACGTACGGGCGCATATAGGGGCGGGTCGCCCGCCCGTCCACCGCCGAGATCATCTCCCGGGCGCGCGACCACGTCCGGCCACCGTCGGACGAGCGCGAGTAGGTCGGCTGCAGGTTCCCGCCGCGCCAGAAGACGTAGGTCCAGCCGCCGAGCTGGAGCGGGTTGCTGTAGCAGAAGCCGTGCGTCCCGCGGCTGTTGGTGGACATCGTGTGGGTCGGGCCCCAGGAGGTGATGTCCTCGGGGCGTCGCGTGACCCGGTAGTACATCTTGGCGCGCGGGCCCCCGTGCGGCCCGTAGAACGCCATGATGCGACCGTCCGCACGCACGGGGAGCGAGGGGTTGTTGTGGTCGTCACGCTGCATCTCGCGCTTCAGGATCGCCTTGCGGCGCGCGCCGGTGTCCAGGTCCATGCTCGCCACGACGACCGAGCCGCGGCCGTCGATCCACCCGACGTACGTCCTGCGGTGGCGTCCCCTGTGGTGCACGGCGCGCGGATCGGAGAACCACGACCATGCCCCGGACCCCAGCGAGACCGAGCGCTCGGGCGAGGCCTGGGCCGCCGCCCTGGGCGGTGAGTCGCTCGCGAGCAGGGCGAGCGCGAGGGCGGTCAGCGACGTGACGCCTGCACGGAGCCGACGCCCGCGCGAGGCTCGGTCCGCCCTGGTCCGGCCCGGTGGCAGCACGGGCATCGGCGGCACTAACACCGCCTCGGGGGGCGAGTTGCGCGGACAGGGGCCTTTGCGATTGTCGTACGCACGCACCCTATCCTGCCTGAGCGGCATGAACGTCCTGCTCACGAACGACGACGGCATCGGCGCCACCGGCTTGCACGCCATGCGGCGCGCGCTGCTCGAGCTGCCCGACGTCGAGCTCGCGGTGATCGCGCCGGACTCGAACCGCAGCGCCATCGGGCGCGGGATCACCACGCGCGCGCCGCTGTGGGTCGAGGAGGTCGAGTTCGACGACGGAACGCGCGGCTTCGCCACGGAGGGGACGCCGGTCGACTGCGTGCGCTTCGCGTCGCTCGGGCTCGTGGAGTCGCCGCCCGAGCTGATCGTCGCGGGGATCAACCACGGGTCGAACCTGGGCGACGACATCACCTACTCGGGGACCGTGGCGGCGGCGCTCGAGGGCGTCGTGCTCGGCATCCCGGCGATCGCGGTGTCGCAGCAGGCGGTGCGCGGCGAGATGGGCTTTCGCGTCGGCGACCGCTTCGACTTCGAGCGGGCCGCGGCGTTCGCCGCCCGGCTGGTCGGGGAGCTCGAGCGCCTGCCGCTCGAGCCGGGCACCCTGCTCAACGTCAACTGCCCGGCCGGCGAGCCGAGCGGGGCGCGTGCGTGCCGGCTCGGGAAGCGCATCTACCGCGATCGGCTCGAGCTGGCCGAGGAGGAGGGCGGACGCCGGCGCTACCGCATCTACGGCGAGGACCCGAGCTACCACCACGAGGACGGGACCGACTTCGCGGCGATCGCCGACGGCTGCATCGCGGTCACGCCGATCCACTTCGACCTCACCGACGCCTCGGGGGTCGACACGCTGTCGGGGGCCGGGCTCGACGAGCTCCTACGTCCCGCGGTGAGCGAGGTTGAGTAGGCCGCCGGCCGCCGAGCAGGCCGCCACGGGGGAGGCCAACGCCGAGCAGGCCGCCGCCGCCGAGCGCACCGCGGACCTCCGGCGCGAGCTCGAGCGCCACAACCGCCTGTACTACGTCCTCGACGAGCCGGAGATCAGCGACGTCGAGTACGACGCGCTGCTCGACGAGCTTCGCGGGCTCGAGGCCGCCCACCCCGAGCTGCGGACGCCGGACTCGCCGACCCAGCGCGTCGGGGGGCGCCCGCTCGA
>DATHAN010000120.1:0-2174 GCA_035296645.1 Thermoleophilaceae bacterium | reverse complement strand
GCAGGGGACGCGCTCGCGCTCCACCGCCCCGGGCAGGAGCGCGCTCACGATCGCCACGGCCTCCTCCGCCCCGCGGACTTCCCCCGACGGCGACGAGACGCCGACGAGCGCCTCGAGCTCGCGCTCGGCTCGCTCGGCGATCGCGGGTGCGGCCGCGGCGACCCACGGGTCGGTCGGCATGGGAGGGCAGCTTAGGGAGCCGGGCGAGAGCCCCCGTCTCTCTCGCTCCGGCCCCTTACGGTGGGGCGCCCGCGCCGGGCAGGGCCCTACGCGCGGGCGACCCTCACTCGCAGCCCGTGGTCACGTCGCCGGGATCCCGGCGGCAGGCGTCCAGCCCCGTGCCGCCGTTGACCCCGTCGTTGCCCGAAGCGCCGTCCTCGGAGTCGAGCGAGTCGTCGCCGGCCTGCCCGGTGAGCCGGTCGCTCCCCGGCCCGCCGCGCAGGCGATCGCCCGCCTCCTCGCCCACGAGCTCGTCGTCGCCCGAGTCGCCGTCGAGCTGATCGGCCCCGTCGCCGCCGCGCAGGACGTCGTTGCCGCCGCCGCCGATCAGGACATCGTCGCCGCCGAGGCCGTAGACCACGTCGTTGCCCCCACCGCTGCAGATCACGTCGGCGCGGGGGGTCCCGCGGATCACGTCGTTGCCGGCGGTCCCGGTGCGGGTGCAGCGCGCGCCGGGGCCCCCCGCCGGACTCGGTCGACTGCGGCGCGCGCTCGAGCGTCGGCAGCTCGACGCCCGCGCCGCGGACCGTGACCGTGAACGGCGGCGGGTTGCTCGGGCGCAGGAAGCGCTTGTCGTTCCCGAGCAGCTCGAGCTTCGGGCGATGGCCGGGCGCCGCTCTGGTCCGGGTTGACCCGATAGGCGCCGCGGCTCACGAGCCGCTGGGTGCCGTTCGGAGCGACGTCCCACAGCCGCGAGTCGAGCTGACCGAATGGCCCGTGCGTGACAATGTCGGCGGTGACCTTGGGCAGGCACATGAGCGTGTAGCCGCCGCTGCGCGGGCCGACGTAGACGGCGGTGCCCGGCGCGCGCTCCTTGGCCACGGTGCGACAGGCGTCGCCACCGCCCGTGATCGGGTCGACCGCGGACCCCGTCGCCGGGTTGCCGCCCTCCGAGGTGACGGTCTGGTCGCTCGAGCCCCCGAAGCGCACGGCGCCCGGGTGGATGGCCGGCCACGAGCCCGCCCGGTACGGCCCGTCGGCCGGCGCGTCCCGCAGGCACGTCTGCGTGTAAGTGGTGACCGAGCCGGGCGCCGGGACGCCGGTCGCGCTGCCCCCCTTCAGGTGGAAGGCGAAGAAGCGCGCGCCCTGGGAGTTGAAGAAGCGGTCGGTGTTGGGCTTATTCGAGGCTCATGGGTGACCGATGTCGCCGAACTGGAGGGCGACGTCGGCCCGCGGGTCGCGGGCGCGCTGCGCGTTGTACACGCGCAGCGACTCGCTCACCGGGAAGAGGTCGTCGGTCCACCCGCTCTGCATGAGGAGCGGTGCGGGAACCCCTCGCAGGCCGAATCCCTGGTGATGGTTGAAGATCTCGTTGGCGATCCGGCGGGCGAGCGCGTCGGGCGGCTCGCCGGCCGCCACCCGGGCGAAGTAGTACGTCAGGTTGGCGCTGAAGTCGTCGCACCCGAACGGCCCGGGCCCGGTCTGCGGTGGCTCGCCGCAGTACGTCCCGGTCGTATTGCCCAGGGCGTAGAGGGCATCGACGTAGGTCTCCTTCTTGATCCCGAGCGGGTTGCGGCTCTCGGTCAGGCGCGGGGCGCGGAAGTCGAGGAAGCGGCCGTTGGGAAGCAGCGAGTTGACGAGGTCGGACCATGGCCAGCGGGGGAACGCGGCCGCGATCTCCAGGCTCCTGCCGCCCGGGCTGCGCCACGCGGCGAAGCTCCCGTCGAGGCGGCGAACGCGGTTGCGCAGGTGGGCGAGCTCGGTGCTCTGGCCGCCTCCGTAGGAGATCCCGGTGACGCCGATCGCCCGCGGCCGCGTGACGCCCTGGTCGGCGAGCCGCGCGAGCAGGTGCTGGGTGTCGCGCGCCTCCCAGCGCTGGTCGGCTAGGTGGCCGTAGCTGCGGTTATTGCTGCACGGAGGACTGCCGCGCGTCGGGTCGTTCTGACCGCACGAGTTCCCGAAGCCGCGCGCGGTGTAGTTGACGACCGCGTACCCCTGCTTGGCGAAGAAGTTGT
>DATHAN010000119.1:0-2430 GCA_035296645.1 Thermoleophilaceae bacterium | reverse complement strand
CGTCACGAGCGACGCGCTCGAGCGCGCCGGCGTCACCCTCGACGAGGTCGAGCGGGTGGCGGTCACGCGCGGCCCCGGGCTGATCGGCGCCCTCCTCGTCGGCGTCTCGAGCGCCAAGGCGCTCGCCGCCGCGCGCGGCCTTCCGCTCACCCCGGTCGACCATCTGCACGGGCACGTGGTGGCGAGCACGCTCGAACCCGAGCCGGTCGAGCCACCGTACGTGTGTCTCGTGGCGAGCGGCGGCCACACCTTCCTCGCCCGGGTCGACGAGCCGTCGACGTACGCCGTGCTCGGCCAGACGCTCGACGACGCCGCCGGCGAGGCGTTCGACAAGGGCGCGAGGCTGCTCGGGCTCGGCTACCCCGGCGGACCGGCGATCGACCGCCTGTCGGTCGAGGGCGACGCCGAGGCGTTCGCCTTCCCGCGCTCGCTCCCCGCGCGCGGCGACGGCGGCGGCGCCGACCGGCTCGACTTCAGCTTCAGTGGGCTCAAGACCTCGCTCCTGTACCGCGTCCGCGAGCTCGGCGAGCGAGAGGTCGAGCGCCGCCGCGCGGACCTCGCCGCGTCCTACCAGCGCGCGATCGTCGACGCCCTCTCGGCGCGCGCCGAGCAGGCGCTCGAGCGCGAGGGCGTCGAGCGCTTCGCGATCGGAGGCGGGGTTGCGGCGAACTCGGAGCTGCGCGAGCGCATGCGGTCGCTGTGCGCGGCGCGCGGGGTCCGGCTGTGGACTCCCGAGCTCGCGCTGTGCACCGACAACGCGGCGATGATCGCCGCCGCCGCGCGCTTCCTGCCCGCGCTGCCCTTCCCCGACTATCTCGCGCTCGACGCCACGGCGCGGCGCGAGCCGGAGGTCACCGCCGCGGCGTGACGCGGCTCACCCTCTACGGGCGTCCCGCCTGCCACCTGTGCGAGGAGGCGCGCGCCACGGTCGACGCGGTCCGGGGCGAGCGTGACTTCGTGCTCGAGGAGGTCGACGTCTCGCTCGATCCGCGCCTCGAGCGCCGCTACGGCGAGCGTATCCCGGTGATCACGATCGACGGACGCGACGCGCTCGAGCTCCGGTTCGGGCCGGAGGAGCTCGTACGGGCGCTCGATAGAGTGAGAGCGTGACGCTCAAGGAGCCCTACGCGGGCGGGCTCGCGTTCACCGAGCCGGGACTCGACCGCCTGTCGCTCGGGGTGGCGGCGCGGCTCTCGCGCTACCTCCAGGTCCTGACCCAGGCGCGCAAGATGGGCCGCGAGACGATCTCCTCGCAGGAGCTCGCCGAGTACACGCACGTCAACTCGACGCAGATCCGCCGTGACCTGTCGGGCTTCGGCAAGTTCGGCAAGCGCGGCGTGGGCTACAACGTCGACGGCCTGCTGACCGAGATCCGGCGCATCCTGCGCACGAGCGGGCAGCACAACATCGCGCTGTTCGGGGCGGGGCACCTCGGGCGGGCGATCGCCGGCTCCGACATCTTCGCCGAGCACGGCTTTCGCGTGGTGGCGGTGTTCGACTCGGACCCCGCCAAGGTCGGCGAGCCGATCGGCTCGGACGGCGGGCTGCGCGTGCGCCCGTACGTCGAGCTCGCGGACATCGTCGAGCGAGAGGGGGTCGTCGTCGGCGTGCTCGCCGTGCCGACGGCGGCCGCCCAGAAGGTCGCCGACGACCTCGTCGCCGCCGGGGTGAGGATCATCTTCAACTACTCGGAGGCCCTGCTCCAGGTCCCGGCCGGCGTGACCGTGCACACCTCGAGCCCGGCGGTCGACCTCCTGCACGCGCTGTACTTCTACCTCGCCTAGGCCGGTCTCTGCCCATGCTCGACATGGCCCGCGTGCGCGAGGTCTTCGCGGCCTCGCAGGACTTCACGGTCGGGCTCGAGGAGGAGTTCCACCTGCTCGACCCCGCGACCCTGTCGCTCACCCAGCGCTTCGAGGAGCTGTTCGAGGCCGGGGGCGCGGACCCCGTGCTCGCCGGCTCGCTCGCCGGGGAGCTGATCTCCTCGGAGATCGAGATCCGCTCGGGCCGGGGCGAGAGCTTCGCCGACGCGCTCGCCCGCCAGCGTGAGGCGCGCGTCCGGCTGGCGCGCCTGGCCGCCGAGCACGGGGTCCGGCTCGGAGCGACCGGGTCGCACCCCTGGAGCCCG
This sequence comes from Thermoleophilaceae bacterium, assembly GCA_035296645.1. Lineage (GTDB taxonomy): Bacteria > Actinomycetota > Thermoleophilia > Solirubrobacterales > Thermoleophilaceae > JACCUC01. Next base: position 302 of record DATHAN010000119.1, on the reverse strand, counting down.
TGGCAGGAGCAGCACATCATCGAGACCGCGCACTACCGCCGCCTGCGCGAGGAGCTCCGCTACGTCGCGCGGCGCAACAATACGTTCAGCCTGCACGTGCACGTGGGGATCAACGGGGCCGACCGGGCGATCGCGGTGTGCGACCGGCTGCGGCCGGTGCTGCCCGAGCTGCTCGCCCTCTCCGCGAGCTCGCCGTTCCTCGACCGGGAGGATTCGGGCCTCGCCTCGGCGCGCACGCAGATCTTCACCAAGAGCTTCCCCCGCTGCGGGATACCCGAGCCGTTCGGAAGCTTCGCGGCCTA
>DATHAN010000118.1:0-12481 GCA_035296645.1 Thermoleophilaceae bacterium | reverse complement strand
CCCCAGAAGACCACGAAGCACAGTCCGACGAGCACGAGGTTGTTGAGCAGGAACGCCGCCTCGCGCGAGGCGAGCGAGTCGAGGCGCGCCTCGGAGCGCAGGTCCGGCAGGCGGGTGAGCACGAGCACCACCGAGCCGAGCAGGACGGCGCCGATGAAGGCGAGGAATGGCACGCCGAGCGTCGAGGCCCCGAACGCGTGGATCGAGCTGAGCACCCCCGAGCGCACGAGGAACGTGCCGAGCAGCGACAGCACGAAGGTCGCCACGATCAGCGACACGTTCCACACCCTGAGCATCCCGCGCTTCTCCTGGACCATCACCGAGTGCAGGAAGGCCGTGCCGGTGAGCCACGGCATGAGCGACGCGTTCTCGACCGGGTCCCACGCCCAGTAGCCGCCCCAGCCGAGCTCGGAGTACGACCACAGCGCGCCGAGCAGGATCCCGAGGCCGAGGAACGACCACGCGATCAGCGCGAAGCGGCGCGTCGCGCGAATCCAGTCGGCGCCCGTGCGCCGGGTGACGAGCGCGCCGACGGCGAACGCGAACGGGATCGAGAAGGCGACGTAGCCCGCGTACAGCATCGGCGGGTGGATCATCATCGCCGGATTGCGCAACAGCGGGTTGAGCCCGTTGCCGGCGGCCGCCGGCGCCGCGAGCGTGGCGAACGGGCTTTCGACGAACGTGCTCAGCGCGAGGAAGAAGAGCGCGATCGCCCCCAGCACCGCGGTCGCGTACGGGACGAGCTCGCGCAGGCTGTGGCGCGTCGCCCGCAGGACGGCCGCCGAGAAGATCGACAGCACGAGCGCCCATAGCATGAGCGATCCCTCCTGGGTCGACCACATGCCGGTGAGCTTGTAGAAGGTCGGGGTGTCGGTCGAGGAGCTCCCGACGACGATCTCGAACGACAGGTCGGAGCGCAGGTACGCCGCCTCGAGCACCACGAAGGCGCAGACCATGAGGGCCGCGAGCGCGTAGACGGCGCGGCGCGAGGAGTCGACGAAGCCGCGGCGACCGGTGCGCGCGCCGTACAGCGAGGCCCCCACCGCGTACAGCGCGCACAGGAGCCCGACGAACAGGCAGGCGGACCCTACGGCGGCCATCGCCCTAGGAGCTCTGCTCGCCCTTCTTCTTCTCGGTGAACTTGGAGGGACACTTCGTGACCAGCGAATCGCGCTCGGCCACGAGCGTCCCGCCCACCACGCGCCCGTCGACGATCACCTCGCGACCCTCGCGGAAGGGATCGGGGACGACCCCCTCGTAGACCACGGGGATCGAGGTGCGCCCGGCGCGGTCGCGCACGGCGAAGCGCAGGCGGTCGCCCTCGCGCTCGACCGACCCCTCGACGACCTTGCCGGTGAGCTGGTAGGAGCGGCCGGGGTCGGCGCTCGACACAAGCTGGGACGGCGTCGCCGCCACGGTCGCGCCGCTGAAGCTCGTGTACACGAGCGCCCCCGCGAGCAGGAGCGCAACCGTGAGGAGGACGATCGCGCGGAGCTTGCGCTTGCGGGCAGGGGCCACGGCTCGATTATCGCAGCGCCCGGTCGGCGTTCCGGGCGGGCGGCGCGCCTACCCGCGCCGGCTCGGGTGACCCTCCCCCGGCCACGGCTCGAGCAGCATTACCACGCGCGCGTGCGAGCGCGCGCGAACCTCGCGGTCCTCGCCCGGCTCGAAGTGCGCGAGGAAGCCCGGCCCGGCGGCGACCGTCTGGCCCGCCTGGTCGACCTCCACCTCGCCGTCGGCGACGATCAGCCACGCCGACTCGTGCGTGCGGTGCTCCTGGAGCTCTTCGCCCTCGGGCAGGTTGATGGCGATCGCACGGCTGTGGTCGTCGGAGCGGAGGACCTGCGGCTGGTGGGGCTCTACCTCGAGGGAGCGGACGTCCCAGGTCTCCATGCGATCTGTCTCCTCCTGGTGCTCGTGTGGGCGCGGGAGCGCGGCCGCGCGGGGTGCTTGGCGCGGCCCATGATCGCGCACGCGGTGTCGCGGCGACGGCCCGGTCGCGCCCGCGCCGCTACCCTCGACGCGTCGCCGACGCCGTGCGCGCCGCGACCCGCCCCCGCTGCACGCGGCCGGGCGGACATCTCGAGCACCCGCTCGCCCAGGACCAGACGTGGAAGCCACCGCACTCACACGCCGACCTGCGCTCGTCCGCCGGCCGCGGACGCCCGAGCAGCGCATCGCCGCCGCGGGCATCGGCGGCCTCCTGCTCCTCAGCCTGCTCGTCGCCGCGGGCGCCGCCGCGTACCCGACGCGGCTCGTGCCCTCCGCGCGCTTCATGTTCCCCGACTGGCTCGCCGGCCCCCTCGCCGGGCTCGGCGCCGAGATGCACATCGCGGCGTTCGGCGTCGCGCTCGGACTGATGGTCGTCTGCTACGTCGCGGTCCTGTTGCAGGCGCGCGCGGTCCCAGCCCGGTGGATCGTCGGGTCGATCGTCGGCCTGCACGTGGTCTTCCTGCTCGCGCCGCCGCTGCTGTCGACCGACATCTTCGGCTACCTGGCCCACGCGCGGCTGTGGTCGGTGCACGGGCTCAACCCCTACTCGCACGTGGTCGCCGAGATCCCCGCCGATCCCGTCAACCAGTACCTCGGGCGGACCTGGCCGAAGGCGCTCGCCGCCCCGTACGGGCCGCTGCTGCTCATGGGTAGTCCCCTCCTGGCCGCGCTCGGGTTCGCCGCGGCGATGTGGGCGCTCAAGCTCGCGGCGGCCGTGGCCGCGCTCGGCGCGGTCGCGCTCACGTGGAAGGCGGCTCGCGTGCTCGGCCGCGACCCGCGCCCGGCGGCCGCGCTCGTCGGGCTCAACCCTCTGTGGCTCGCGTGGTCGGTCGGCGGCGCGCACAACGACCTTCCGATGGTCCTGCTGATGACGGCCGGCGTGTGCCTCGCGGTCGCGTCGCGTCCGCGCCTCGCCGGCGCGGCGCTCGCCGGCGCGGTCGCCGTCAAAGCGACCGCCGGCATCGCGCTGCTCGCGCTGGTCGCCGGCGGCGTGCGGCGTCGGCGCGTGCTCGTCGGCGCGGTCGCGGGGGCGGCGGCCGCGGCGGCGCTGTCGCTCGCGGTGTTCGGCGCCGACCTGCTGGGCAGCGTCGGAAGCCTGCTCGAGCAGGGACAGGGCTCCTCGCGTCAGAGCGTGCCGCGCGACATCAGCCGGCTGCTCGGGAGCGAGTACCCCCTCCCCGCCCTCCGCCACCTCGGCACGGTGATCTTCGTGCTGACCACGGTGGCGATGCTCGGGTGGGCCGCCCGCACGCGGCGGTGGATCGACGCCGCGGGCTGGATCACCGTCGCCCTGCTCGCCACGAGCACGTGGCTGCACGCCTGGTACATCGTCGCGCTGCTCCCGCTCGCCGCGCTGTCGGAGAGCCGACGCCTCCAGGTGACCACGGTCGTTATGACGATCGCCATGGGGGCGATCCAGCTCACGCCGTAGCGGCGTAGGGCTCCGCACGCACGCAGGCGCGGGGGCGCGCGGAAGCGCGTCTACGCGCGCACGCGCGCGACCGCGCGCTCGACGCTCCCCGCTCCCGGCGCTACTCTCGCCCGAGCCATGCGCCTCCCCGAGATGCTAACTGCCTCCCAGGCGGCGCGGGCCACACCTGCGGTGAGCGCCCGGCACGGCCTCCTCGCGCGCGTCCCGCACCTCTCGAACCTCGTGCTCGCCGGCGGCATGCTGCTGCTCACCTTGACGGTGGCGGCGGCCTCGCGGCTGCCCGTGCGTGACCCCGACGCGGTGGTCGCCTACCGCTCGCGGATCTTCATCATCGCCGTCGGCCTCGGGCTCTTCCCGATCATCGACGTGCTCGTGCGCGGCGGCGCGCGGGCCGGGTGGCGACGCGGCCACATCTGGGAGGAGATGAAGACCGTCCGGCGCGAGCGCTGGGACCGCCGCCGGATCTTGATCGCGGTCAGCGCGGTCCTCTCCTTCTACATCACCTACTTCGCCTATCGCAACCTCAAGAGCTTCCTCCCCGTCCTCCGCGAGGCGACCTTCGACTCTGCGCTGCTGAACCTGGACAAGACGCTGCTCGGAGGCAACGACCCGGCGGTCCTCCTGCACGACGTGCTCGGGACGGGGATCGCCGGCCATGTGCTCTCCTGGGTCTACCTCCTGTACCTCACGTTCGTGCCGATCTCCGTGGTCGCGGCGGTGGCCTGGAGCCGCCGCGTCGCCGCCGGCGTGTGGTACGTGACCGCGGTCAACGTCAACTGGGTGCTCGGCCTGCTCAGCTACTACCTCGTTCCCTCGCTCGGACCGGTGTTCGTCGACCCGCCGCTCGCCGACCAGATGCCGATCACGCAGGTGTGGGACCTCCAGCAGCTCCTGCTCGTCGACCGGGTCCGGTTCCTGGCCGACCCGGCCGGAAGCGGCGCGATCCAGAGCATCGCGGGGTTCGCCTCACTGCACGTCTCGGTGCTGTTCTCGGCGGCGCTCATCGCGCAGCTGTTGAGCCTGTGGCGGCCGCTCCGCGGCGCGCTGTGGACTCTGCTCGGCCTGACCGTGCTGGCGACGATCTACTTCGGCTGGCACTACCTGATCGACGACGTCGCCGGCCTCGCCATCGGCGGCGCGTCGGTGTGGATCGCCGGCGTGGCGACCGGCTGGCGCGGGCTTCCAGGCCGCCGTCGCGCCGCGAGCGGGCGGGTGAAGGCGCCCTCGCCCGCGGCGGCCGGCACGGGATCGTGACCCGGCTCGGCAGGCTCGCCCCGGCGGTGCCGAACGCGCTCACGATCGCGCGCATCTTCGCCATCCCTCCGCTCGTCGTGCTCGTGCTCGAGAGCCACGATGGCTCGAGCCTCACCGCCGCCGGGCTGTTCGCGCTCGCCGCGCTCAGCGACGCGCTCGACGGGCACCTCGCGCGCTCGCGCGATCACGTGACCACGTTCGGCAAGATCGCCGATCCGATCGCCGACAAGCTGCTCGTGGGCGCGGCGCTCGTCTCGCTCGTCGCCATGGACCGGCTGGCCGCGTGGGTCGCGGTCGTGATCATGGCGCGCGAGCTCGCGGTGAGCGGGCTCCGGGCGGTGGCCGGGCGCGAGGGCCTCGTGATCTCGGCGAGCCGCTTCGGCAAGGCGAAGATGCTGATCCAGGTGGTGACGATCCTGGCCCTCATCGCCGCGCCGGACGTGTCGGCGGCGTGGCTCCAGGCGCTCGTGTACGGAGCGGTCGCGGTGACGATCGCCTCGGGCGTGGACTACTTCGTCGCCTTCCGGCGCCGGCGGCTCGGGGAACCGGTCGCCGTGCGCGCCGCCCGGCCCGCCGGCGCGGAGCGCGACTCGCGCCGCGCGGCGCCCTGATCGACTCCCGCCGCGAGCTCCTGAGCATGCCGACCGCGCGGCGCTCGTCGGGCCGGCCGCCCCCGTCTGCGACCTCCCCCGCGACCATGCTGCTCGTCGTCAACCCGCGCGCCAGCAGCTTCTCGCAGGCGACCGAGGAAGGGGTCGTGCGCACGCTCGAGACCGCGTTCGAGCTCGAGACCGCCCGCACCGAGAGCCCGGAGCACGCGCTGTCGCTGAGCCGCGACGCCGCTCGCGGGGGCAGCCACGCGGTGGTGGCGGTCCTCGGCGGTGACGGCGCGGTCAACGAGGCGGCGAACGGCCTCGCCGGCACGAGCACGCCGCTCGCGCCGCTCCCCGGGGGGCGGACCAACGTGTTCTGCCGAATCCTCGGCGTGCCCAACGACCCGCTGCGCGCGGCCGCCGAGCTGTGCGCGCTCGCGTGCGCCCGCGGCGGCGACGGCCACCCCGTCCACGGATACGCCCCGCTCCCCACCCGGCGGGTCGACCTGGGGACGATGAACGGCCGGCACTTCACCTTCGCCTCGGGGGTCGGGGTCACCGCGGTCGCCAACCACCGGCTCAACGTCCGGGGCGTCCCGGGCCAGCGGCTCGGGGGACTCGTGTTCGCGCTCGAGGCGCTCGGAATCGGGGCCGCCTACCTGCGGCGCCCGCGCCGGATCGAGGTCGAGTCGGACGGACGCTCCCTGGCGTGCGTCTCGCTCGTCGTCCAGAACGCCGATCCGCTGACCTACCTCGGCCGGCGGCCGCTGCCGCTGTGCGAGCGCGCGGGGCTCGAGACCGGCACCGTCTCGCTCGCCCTCCTGCGGCGCCTGACGGTGCGCGAGTCGCTCCTGCTCGCCGGTCGGGTCGTCTCCGGACGCGGCCCGCAGGCGCTCGCCGGCGAGGCGCTCGCCTCGCTCCCGGCGGTTCCCGCGGCGCGCGTCCGGACGCTCGACGGCCACCCGCTTCCCGTCGAGGTGGATGGCGACTACGTCGGCGAGGTGGATTCGATCGAGTACGGCGTGCTCCCGCGAGGCCTCAGCGTGGTGGCACCCGCCGGCGCCGGCAGCGGCGAGTAGCTCCCCAGCCACCGGATCGGCCCGGCACCTCGACCGGCCTCCGGCGGGTCAGCCGTGGCGCGCCCGCGCGAGGACCTCCGCCGTGTGCAGGGGCCGCCGTCCGGTGAGCTGCGCCACCTGGGTCCGGCACGAGAAGCCGTCGGCGATGACGAGCGCGTCCGGCTCCGCCGCGCGCACGCGGGGCAGCAGACGCCGTTCGCCGATGGCCACCGACAGGTCGTAGTGGCGCCGCTCGAAGCCGAAGGCGCCGGCCATGCCGCAGCACCCCGAGTCGAGCAGCTCGAAGTCGAGGCCCATCCGCGTGTACAGCTCGCGCTCGGGCTCGACGCCCATCACCGCCTCGTGGTGGCAGTGGCCGTGGACGAGCGCCCGGCGCTCGAGCCGCGGCGGGTCGTAGCCGATCTCGGACAGGAGCTCGGCGAGCGTCACGGCCCGCCGGCTGAGATGTACGGCGTCGTCGTCATCCGGCATCAGGCGCGGGAGCTCTTCCCGGAAGGCGGCGACGCAGCTCGGCTCCGCCCCGACGAGCCGGACTCCCGCCCGGAGGTGCGGTCGCAGGGCCCCGAGCGTGCGTCGCCACAGGGCCCTGGCGGTCGGCAGCATCCCGTAGTCGTAGAGCGGCCGTCCGCAGCACAACGCCTGCCGCGGGACGACGACGCGGCGGCCCGCGTCCTCGAGCACCGCGACCGCCGCCGTCAGCGGGCCGGGCTCGAACAGGTCGCCGAAGGTGTCGGGAAAGAGCACGACCGGCTCGGCCTCGGGATTGACGACCGGCCGCTGTCGCCACCGCGCGCGGAAGCTCTCGCGGGCAAGCGGAGGCAGCTCCCGCCGCGGATCGATACCCGCCGCGCGCTTGATCAGGGCGCCGAGTACGGGCGCGCGCGCCGCCCGGTTCGCAAGGCCCGCAAAGCGCTGGGCAGCGCGCGCGTGCACCATCACGAGCCCGAGCGCGTACGCCTCGCGCGGACGGAGCCTGCCCCTGAAGTGGCGCGCGAGGAACTCGGCCTTGAGCGTCGCCATGTCGACCGAGACCGGGCACTCGCTCTTGCAGCCCTTGCACGCCAGGCACAGGTCGAGCGCGTCGTGGACGTGGTCGGAGCGGAAGCCGTCGGGGATCGTCTCCCAGCGGAGCATCTCCTCGAGGATGCGCGCGCGCCCGCGGGTCGTGTGCTCCTCCTCGAGCGAGACCATGTAGCTCGGGCACATCGTCCCGGTGGCTGTTTCACGGCATGCGCCCGCGCCGACGCACCGGCGCGCCGCGCGCACGAACGAGCCGCCCTCGTCCGGATAGGCGAAGTGGGCGCCCACGTCGGGCGTCGCGCCGCCGGCGTCCTGCTTCAGGTGGGAGAGGATTGGGTACGCCTCGACGACCTTGCGCGGGTTCATCCCGCCTTCGGGATCCCAGATCGCCTTGAACTCGCGGAACGCCTCGACGAGCTCGTCGCCGAACATCCTCGGGAGAAGCTCGGCGCGGGCCTGCCCGTCGCCGTGCTCGCCGGATAGCGACCCGCCATAGGAAACGACCAGGTCGGCGGCCTCGTCGAGGAAGCGCCGCCATCGCTCCCGCCCGCGGCGGGTGTCGAGCTCGAAGTTGATCCGGCAGTGGATGCAGCCCTGGCCGAAGTGGCCGTACAGCCCCGCGTGGTAGCCGTAACGGTCGAGCAGGCGCTTGAAGTCGCGCAGGTAGGCGCCCTCTGTCCCCGGCGGGACGGCGGCGTCCTCCCACCCCGGCAAATGGTCGCCGGACGGCGTGTACGAGGCGCCTCCGAGCGCCGACTCACGGACGCGCCATAGCCCGCGGGCCTCGGACTCGCTCGCCAGGCGATGACCGGATGGCTGCGCCGCGCCGCGCGCGCCGGCCATCGCGTCCAGGCACGCCCGCGCCCGCTCGTCGCTCTCGGCACGCGTCACGCCCGCGAGCTCGACGAACACGTAACTGTGCCCCTCGGGAAGCAGGGTGCGCTCGCGGGAGCCGACGCGGTTGCGCGCCATGGTCTCGATCAGGTCGCCGTCGAGCGCCTCGAGCCCGATCGGCGCGTGGGCGAGCAGCGCCGGGACCGCGTCGGCGGCGGCGAGAATCGAGGGGTAGCCGAGCACGAGCAGCGTCCGGTCCGGCGGGCTCGGGGCAAGGCGGAGCTTCGCCTCGATCACCGTCGCGCACGTGCCCTCGCTCCCGACGAGCGCGCGAGCGACGTTGAAGCCCCGCTCCGGCAGGAGCTCGTCGAGGTTGAAGCCGGAGACGCGCCGGGGGATGTCGGGGAAGCGCTCGCGAATGAGGGGCGCGTAGCGATCGCGCAGGTCGCGCAGGCGCGCGTAGACCTCGCCCTTGCGCCCACCGGCGGAGACGATCTCGTCGAGCGCGTCCTCCTCGTCCGTGCCGACCGCCATCCGGCTTCCGTCGTACAGGAGCACCTCGAGCTCCTCGACGTTGTCGGAGGTGCGCCCGCCGGTGAGCGAATGCACGCCGCACGAGTTGTTCCCGATCATCCCGCCGAGCGTGGCGAAGGCGTGCGTCGAGGTGTCGGGTGCGAAGGTCAGCCCGTGCGCACGCTCGCAGGGGTGCGCGAGCGCGTCGCGGACGGCGCCCGGCTGGACGCGCGCGAGCCGACGCCCGGGATCGACGTCGAGGATCGCGCCCAGGTGCCGCGAGGCGTCGATCACCACCGCGGCGTTGACGGCCTGGCCGGCGAGGCTCGTGCCGCAGCCCCGCGGCAGCACCGGCGCCCCGTGCTCGCGGGCGACGGCGACCGCGGCGACGAGGTCCTCGACGTCGCGCGGGAAGACGATGCCGAGCGGCGGCTGGCGGTAGTTCGAGCTGTCGTGGGCGTAGATCGCGCGGTGACCGGCGTCGAAGCGGACCTCGCCGCGAACGCTCGCCCCCAGCCCCCGGCGCAGGGCGTCGAGGTCGACGTCTCCCACGGGCGCGCGCGCGGCCGGCGCGCGGCCCTCGCGGCCGGCGCGCCGGGCCGCCCGGTCGCGCAGAGCAGGGTGCACCCACCGCGCGCGCACCGGCGCCCTACCGCGTGACGAACTCGCGCAGCTTCCCGCGCAGCGACTGCTTCATGATGTCGACCGCCTCGGGATCGCCGCCGAGCAGCGCCTGGGTCATGGCCTTGACCTGCCTGGGCCGGATATGGGGCGGAAGCGGAGGCGTGTTCGGATCGGTCCCCGCCTCGAGCACGACCGGGCGGTCGGCGGCGAGCGCCTCGTCCCACGCCGGGCCGACGCGCTCCGGCGAGTCGACGCGGATGCCCCCGAGGCCGATCAGCTCGGCGTAGCGCGCGTACGGGAAGTCGGGGATGAGCTGCGTGACGTCGGTTCGCGGGTCGCCGGCGAGCACGCGCTGCTCCCAGGTCACCTGGTTGAGGTCGCGGTTGTTCAGGACGAGCACCACGAGGCGCCCGTCCGACCAGGCGCCGTCGCGCCAGAACTTGGCCACGTCGATCAGCGCGTTGATCCCGAGCATCTGCATCGCCCCGTCGCCGAGGCAGGCAATGACGGGACGGTCCGGGTGGGTGAACTTCGCTCCGAGCGCGTACGGGATCGCCGGCGCCATCGTCGCCAGCGTGCCGGAGAGTGCCGCCCGCATGCCCGTGCGCAGCTTGAGGTGGCGGGCCCACCAGTTCGTGGCCGAGCCCGAGTCGGCGGTCAGGATCGCGCCCTCGGGGAGCCTCGGACTCAGCTCCTGGAAGACGAGCTGCGGGTTGATCGGGTCGGCCGGCTCGCGCGCCCGCGCGTCGAGGACCTCCCACCACCGGCGGACCTCTCCCTCGAGCCGCTCGCGCCATGTGGGGTCCGGCTTGCGCTCGAGCAGGGGGAGCAGCGCCCGCAGCGTGTCGCGCGCGTCGCCGATGAGGTTGACCTCCATCGGGTACCGCGCGCCGATCTGGCGCCCGTCGATGTCGATCTCGACCCCGCGCGCCTGGCCCTCGGGCGGGAGCCACTCGGCGTACGGGAAGCTCGTGCCGACCATGAGCAGGGTGTCGCAGCCCTCCATCATCTCGTGCGTCGGTTTGGTCCCTAGCAGGCCGCAGGCGCCGGTCACGAACGGCAGGTCGTCGGGGAGCGCGTCGCGCCCGTTGAGCGCCTTGGCCACGCCCGTGCCGAGCACGTCGGCGACCTCGACGACCTCGTCGGCGGCGCCCGCCGCACCCTGGCCGATGAGGATCGCCACGCGCTCGCCGGCGTTGAGCACTTCGGCCGCGCGGTGCAGCTCAGCGTCGTGCGGGACGATGTGCGGCTGACGGATCGCGCCGCCCGAGTACACCGCGCCGTGCTCGCGCGGAGGGTCGGAGTAGTCCGCCTCCTGCACGTCGTTCGGGAAGATGACGCACGTCGGGGCACGGCTCACGAGCGCGGTGCGCACGGCGCGGTCCACCAAGTGCCGAGCCTGCGACGGCTCCATGCACGTCTGCACGAAGTCGGAGCACACGTCCTTGAACAGCGCCTGGAGATCGATCTCCTGCTGATAGCCCGCCCCGATCGACATGCGCTTCTGCTGTCCGACGATCGCCACCACGGGCTGGTGGTCGAGCTTGGCGTCGTAGAGCCCGTTGAGCAGGTGGATCGCGCCGGGGCCCGAGGTGGCGAGACACGCCGCGAACCCGGTCCCTAACTTGGCGTCCGCGGTGGCCGCGAGCGCCGCGATCTCCTCGTGTCGGGTCTGGACGAAGGCGAGCCGGTCGCCGACCTCGTGGAAGGCGCCGATGAACCCGTTGATGCCGTCGCCGGGGTAGCCGTAGATACGCTCGAGCCCCCACGCCGCGTGCAGTCGGTCGAGCACGTACGCGGCGACGCTGCCCGACTGGGTGGACGACGGCATGGCCTCCCCTTCGTTCCGCGTCCGGGGGACGTGTAAACGGCGGCGGGTCCCAGCGCTCGTGCGCCCGGGGCGCTGCGGTCGCTCGTGCGCCACGGAGCGCCGGCGCCGCGTCCCCTCAGGCGACCAGGAGCGCGACGGCCGGGACGGCGGCGAGCAGCACGAGCGCCCCGTCGGCCGGTCGCAGCCGCAGACGTGCCGGCGGCCGGCCCGCGGCGACCCGGAACCGGCTCGCCTCGCGGGTGATCCATGCGAGCACCGCGTCGAGCATCGCGCGCGGCCGCTTCCGCGCGGCACGGAGCGCGGCGAGCAGCGCCCGTCCCGGGGGCGCCAGCCGCCTCCCGGTACCGAGCTCGTCGAGGACGGCGGCCGCCTCGGGGATCGCGGGGATCGCCCGCACGCGGCCGAGCGAGCGGCGGGCGACCTCGCGCACGCCGTCCGAGCCGGCAGCCGCGCGCAGCCACGTAGCCACGAGCACGAGCAGCCCGGCCCGCGCCGCGCGCCGCAGCGCCACCTCGAGGCCGAGGCCGCCGACCAGCGAGAACGCGAGCGACCCACCCGCGAGCAGGAGCGTCAGCGCCAGTCCCGCCGGGACGGCCTCGCGGTCGGCGCGCGACAGCGCCCACGCGAGGGCGAGCCACGCGGCGACCGCGGCGAGCAGGGGCGCGGCCGTGCTCGCGATCAGGAGCGTGAACGCGAGGACGGCGGCCACCGCCACGGCACGCGGGTCGAACCGGCGCGGCGCCGCGCCGGTCGGCTCACGGGCGTCGGGCTCTATGGGGAGACCTCCGTCGGCCGCGTGCCAGCGACGCAGCCCGCGGCGGTAGACGTGGACCTGTACGGCGCTCGCGACCGCGGTCCACGCCAGCGCGCTCGCGGCGGTGGCGATCAGCGCCCCGGTCGCGCCGCGCGGGAGGAAGACGAGCCGCCCCAGCAGCTCGTCGTAGGTCCCGGCGTACGCGTCGAGGCCGCCGAGGATCACCCAGATGAAGAACGCCGTGGCGAGCAGGTTATGGGATAGCCGCCCCGCCGAGCAGGCGAGGAACTGACCGAGGCGTCCCACCCCGCGACGCTCGAGCGCGCCCATCATCGGCGCGGTGATCGCCTGGGTGAGCGGGCCGTTGAGTCGCGCGGGGCCCAGGTAGGCGACGGTCTGGACCATCGCGGCGATGCTTGCGCCATAGCCGCGGCGGGCCCCGAACCGCTCGCCGGCGCGCGCCAGCGCCACCCCACCCGCGAGCGCGAGCCAGAACGCGCCCGACGGCGTCGCGCGCGAGACGAGGAACGACAGCGCGCCCACGTGCGCGAGCCC
>DATHAN010000117.1:0-5402 GCA_035296645.1 Thermoleophilaceae bacterium | reverse complement strand
TCGCCGCACCCTCGTTCGAGCCGGCGGCGACCGCGGCGAGGAAGCACAGCATCGTGGCGTCGAAGTTCTGGGCGTCGAAGGTCTGGCGCTCGGCCGGGCTCTTGTCGGACCGCGTGTACAGGCGATCGAAGGCGCGCGCGGCCTCGCCCTCCTCGAGCGTGCCCGGCCGCGTCCCGCGGGCGCCTTGCAGAGCACGGTCCGGGACGGTGGCGCTCACGCCCTCGTCGGCGAGCCCGTCCGTGACGAACAGGTCTCGCGCGTTGAACTTGCCGGTCCTCAGCAGCTCGCCCCCGATCTTCGCGTAGGTCTCGGGGAAGTCGACGATCACGAATGCCTCGGGTTCGCCCGCCACGATCCGCTCAGCCTCCTCCCTGAGGTCGGGCTGGCGCGGGTCGTACAGGATCGGCGTGCTCGTGAGGCGTCCGCCCTTGGCCTCCCACGCCCGTCGGAACGTCTGCGCGAGCCCCTGCCCGTACGCGTCGTTTCGGCCCGCCACCACGATCGGCTTGTCGACCCCGCCGATCTCCTCCTCGACGACGTCGGCGAGCGCCTCGCCCTGGAGGGCGTTCGAGGGGGCCGTGCGGAAGACGAAGCCGTCGTCCTCGAGCGTCGTGATCTGGGAGCTGGTCGAGGCCGGCGAGATGAGTGGGACCTGGCGACCCGAGGTCACGGTTTGGGCGACGGGGATCGTGGCCGCCGAGGCCCACGCGCCCGCCAGGCAGGTCGACCCGCGGTCGACGAGCCGGCGGGCGGCGGCCTGGGCCGAGGCGGGGTCGGTCTTCGTGTCGGCGTGTCGGAGCCCCACGCTCACGCCCTCGACCTCCTCGCGCTCCAGCGCGTCCCGGGCCTCGTCGACTGCCAGCTCGGCCGCCTTGGCGCCGGGTGCGCCGAACGGAGACAGCTCACCGGTGCGCGGGACGAGGTCGCCGATGACCAGCCTGAAGCGGGCATTGGCCGGGTCGGCGGCCGGCTGTGTCCCGTCGCCGCCCCCATCCTGGCCGCCGCCACCCTTCGGCTCGCCGCCGCAACCGGCGAGCACGAGCGCGAGCGCGAGCGCCGCCGCGGGAACGCCTTGCAGCATGCGGCGGAGCACCGTTACGACCGCCCGAGCTGGTGTTCGAGGAACGGCTTGAACAGGCGCCACGCCGTCGCCGCGGCCACCAGCACGACCGTGATCAGGAAGGCGTCGAACGGCCGGACGCCGATCGCCCACAGGACGATCCAGACGACGAGCCCGACCAGCAGTGCCCACAGGACGGCCATGCGGCGCGGGAGCTTAGCGAGACGGGCGAGTGCCGGCGGGCGGCTGGCCGAGCGCGTCCGCGAGCGCGCCGACGACCTCGCGCACGGCCGCCGGGCCACCCTCCCCCGCGGCCCGCACGACCCGGCTGCCGACGATCACCCCGTCGGCGATCTGCGCGACCGCCCGCGCCTGCTCGGGGCGGGCGATCCCGAACCCGACGGCCACGGGCAGCGGCTCGGCCGCCGCCCTCACGCGCGCCACGAGCGCCGTGAGCGCGGGAGCCAGCTCGTCGCGCTCGCCCGTCGTCCCCGCCAGCGACACCGTGTAGACGAACCCGCGCGCGTCGCGCCCGATCGCCGCGAGCCGGTTCTCCGGCGTCGTCGGGGCGACGAGCGGCACGAGCGCGAGCCCGCGGGCGTCGCAGACCGCGCGCATCTCCGCCGCCTCGTCGTGCGGGAGATCGGGGACGATGATGCCCGCGGCGCCGGCCTCGGCGGCGCGCGCGGCGAAGCGCTCGGCGCCCCCGGCGAGCACGGTGTTCGCGTAGACCATCAGCACCACCGGGAGGCGCGCGGCGATCGCCTCGCACACCCCGAGGACGTCGTCCACGGTGACCCCGGCGGCGAGCGCGCGGGTCGCCGCGGCGTGGATCACCGGTCCGTCGGCGAGCGGGTCAGAGAACGGCACGCCGAGCTCGACGACGTCGGCGCCGGCGTCCGCGCACGCCTCTCCGACCGCGCGCGAGGTCTGGAGATCGGGGAAGCCGCCCATCAGGTAGGGCATGAGCGCCGCCCGCCGCCCGTGGTCGGCGAGGGCGGCGGCGATCCGGTCACTCAAGCCCGAGGACCTCGTCCAGGTCCTTGTCGCCCCGTCCCGAGAGGGTGAGGACGTCGAGGCCCGCGCCCGCGGCCTCACGCCCGGGCTCGGCGCCGCCGGCGGTGGCCGGCCCCCGGCCCGCGGCCGCCTGCACGCCGGCCCCCAGGAGCCACGCGACCGCGTGGGCGGGCTCGAGCGCGGGGATGATGCCCTCGAGCCGGGACAGCCGGCGGAAGGCGTCGAGCGCCTCGGCGTCGGGGACGGCCACGTAGCGCGCGCGCCTCGAGTCGCGCAGGTGGGCGTGCTCGGGCCCCGAGCCGGGGTAGTCGAGTCCCGCCGACACCGAGTGCGCTTCGACGATCTGGCCCTCGTCGTCCTGCATCACCGCCTCTAACGCACCGTGCAGGATGCCGCGCGCGCCGGTGGCGAGCGGAGCGCTGTGGCGACCGGTGTCGATCCCCTCGCCGGCCGCCTCGACGCCTACCAGCTCGACGCCCTCGTCGCCGAGGAAGGGGACGAACGTGCCGATCGCGTTCGAGCCGCCCCCGACGCACGCGATCACCCGGTCGGGAAGCCGGTCCTCGGCCGCGAGGACCTGGGCGCGCGCCTCGTCGCCGATCACCCGCTGGAGGTCGCGAACGAGCGCGGGGTAGGGCGCCGGGCCGACCGCCGAGCCGATCACGTAGTGGGTGCCGCCGGCGTTCGCCACCCAGTCGCGGATCGCCTCGGACACCGCCTCCTTCAGGGTCCGTGCACCGGCCTCGACCGGCGCGACGTGGGCCCCGAGGAGTCGCATGCGCTCGACGTTCGGGCGCTGGCGGCGCATGTCCTCGACCCCCATGTAGACGACGCACTCGAGCCCGAGCAGCGCGCACGCGGTCGCGGTGGCGACGCCGTGCTGTCCCGCCCCGGTCTCGGCGATGATCCGCTCCTTGCACATCCGCTTGGCGAGCAGTGCCTGGCCGAGCGCGTTGTTTAGCTTGTGCGCCCCGGTGTGGAGCAGGTCCTCGCGCTTGAGGTAGACGGTGCGGGCGGCCTCCTCCGACAGGCGGCGCGCGTGGTAGAGGGGCGTCGGGCGACCGGCGTAGTCGCGCAGAAGGGCGGTGAGCTCGGTCGCGAATGCGTCGTCCGCCCGCGCCGACCCCCACGCGGCCTCGAGCTCGTCGAGCGCCGGGACCAGGGTCTCCGGCACGTACCGCCCGCCGTACACGCCGAAGCGCCGCTCGAGCGCGGGCGGCGCCGAGGCGGCGTGGACGCTCACCCCTGTGGCCCCGCGGACATGAGCTCCGTGCCTTCCTCGAGCCCGGCGACCGGGGTCTCGAGGCGCTGGGAGGCCGCGTCGACCGCCCTGAAGAACGCCGTGAGCTTGGCGTGGTCCTTGCGTCCGGGCGCCGCCTCCGTACCGCTCGCCGTGTCGACGGCGAACGGCCGCACCGCGGCGATGCCCGCGGCGACGTTGTCGGGGGTCAGGCCTCCCGAGAGGACGATCGGCGTGCCGCCGGGATGGGCGCCGGCCAGCTCCCAGTTGAAGGTCTCGCCCGTGCCGCCTCGGCTCCCCCCCGGCACGTGGGCGTCGAGCAGGTGGAGGTCGACGCTCCAGGCGGCTAGCGCGCGCACGGTCGAGGCGTCCCTGACCCGTACCGCCTTCATCACGCGCGCGCCGGTCCGGCGCGCCGCCTCGCGGCAGTAGGCCGGGCCCTCGTCGCCGTGGAGCTGGAGCAAGGACAGCGAGCAGCGGTCGGCGAGATCGACCACGTCCTCGAGCGGCCGGTTGACGAACACGCCGGTCACCGTCACCTCGCGCCGGAGCTCGGCGCCGATCTCCTCGGCCACCTCGGGCGGGCACGCACGGGGGCTATCGGGGTGGAAGATAAGGCCGATCGCCCACGCGCCGAGGTCGACCGCTCGGCGCGCGTCGTCAGGGCGCGTGATGCCGCAGATCTTCACGTTCACCTGCATGCCCTCATGGTCGCACGCGGGCGGGCGTGGTCGGCCGAGCGCACCGTCCCAGCGGCCGAGCCGGGGGGTCGCCTGCACCCCACGCAGCCGAGAACGAGCGAGCCCGGCGTCGCGGCCCCTCCCAATGGCCACGTCACCGGGCTCGACGAACGCGGGGGCGGCGGCGGGCCGGCGCATGAGAGCCCGCCGCCCTCGCCCGCGCAAGCTCTAGGGGAACGGGAGCAGGTCCCCGCCGCCTCCTCCTCCGCCGCCGGGCGGCTCGGCACCCAGGCGCGACTCGCCGCCCGCCTTCGCGGGCCGGACGTCGAGCTCGAGGTCGACGCTCTCGCGGTCGCGGCCACGCAGGAACTCGATGCGGACCGTGTCGCCGGGCTCGTTGTCCTCGATCGCCGCTGCGACGTCCTCGGGGCCGCGAATCTCGCGGCCGTCGACGTTGACGATCAGGTCGCCCCCGAGGGTGATCCCCTCCTCGGTCCGGGTCCGGCCGGCGCGCAGGCCGGCCTTCTCGGCGGGGCTCCCGGGCTGGACGTCCTGGACGAGCGCTCCACGGTCGGCCGGCAGGTTGAGATCGCCCGCGAGATCGGCCACCGAGGTGGTCGTCACTCCGATGTACGGCCGCTCGATCTTTCCGTTCTCTTGGAGCTCGGGCACGACCTTCTTGACCGTGTTGACCGGCACGGCGAAGGCGATGCCCACCGAGCCCTGTGACCCGCCGGTGGCGATCTGCGAGTTGACGCCGATCACCCGCCCGGCGGCGTCGAGCAGCGGGCCGCCCGAGTTGCCCGGATTGACCGACGCGTCGGTCTGGATGACGTCGTCGATCGAGAAGTTGTTGGGCGCGGGGATCTGGCGCTGGAGCGCCGACACGATCCCCGTCGTGACCGTCTGGTCGAAGCCGAACGGGTTGCCGATCGCGATCGCCGGGTCGCCGACCCGGAGCTTCGAGGAGTCGCCGAGCGGGAGTGGCTTGAGGTCCTTCCTCGAAACACCGTCGACTTTGAGCAGCGCGGTGTCGGTCGAGGGGTCGGCGCCGATGACCTTCGCGTCGACGCGCTCGCGCTCCGCACCCTTGTCGAAGCGCACGCGAACCTCGGGCGAGCCCTCGACCACGTGCGCGTTCGTGACGATGTAGCCGTCCTCGTTGATGACGAAGCCGCTCCCAGACGCGTTGGCGCCGCGGTCGGGCAGTCCGAACGGCGAGCTCGTCTCGCGCCCGCGGACCTCGACGAAGACGACCCCGGGGGCCGCCCGCTTGTAGATCTCGTTGATCGTCGGGCCGTCGCCGCCCCTGTCGGCGGCGGGCTGCACGAGCGGGGCCTGCGTATAGGCCGGGCCCGAGCTCTCGCCGCCCGCCCCGATCACCCCGGTCGCGAGCAGGATCGCG
>DATHAN010000116.1:0-2496 GCA_035296645.1 Thermoleophilaceae bacterium | reverse complement strand
CTACCTCATCCCGGAGCTCGAGCACTACGGCGTGGCCGTGCGCGACCGCAGCGAGGTGGCCGAGCTTCACGGAACCGAAGGCGAGCTCGACGCCGTGACGCTACTCGATGGCGAGCGCCTGGCGCTGTCGTTCCTCTTCCTCTTCCTGGGCGCCGTCCCGTGCACCGACTGGCTTGGCGACACGGTCGAGCGCGATGACAAGGGCTTCATCCTGACCGGCTCGAGCGCCGGTGCCTCCGGCCTCCTCGAGACGAGTGTCCCCGGCATCTACGCGGCCGGTGACGTACGGGCGGGTTCGGTCAAGCGGTGCGCGACGGCGGTCGGCGAGGGCGCGATGGTCGTGCGTCTGGTCCACGACCGCTTGTCGGGTGCTCTGGTCTGACCGTTCTCCCTCGAAGGGGCCGGACGCTCCGCCCTGCCCACCAACGCCTGTCGGGCGCGTCCGGTCAGGCCGGAGGCTTAGAACCGCCGCTCGCGGCGGCCATGGCCGCCGACAGCACGGCGGACACTCCGGCAATCACCAGCACGCCATTCCGCGCTCCGCGCGGGATGCGCCGTCCCGCGGCATAGGTCGCGCCAAGGTCGACGGAGTCGCAGACCGCCGCGGCGGCGAGCCAGGGGCGGGCCGAGCCGTCGTCGCGCGCGAGCGCCTGCAACCCGCCGAGGCCGAGCGCCAGATCTCGCGCGCCGACCGCGCGCCCGAGCACCTGCGCTCCTGGTAGCCGGGCCTGCCTCCCGATCCACGCTTCCTCGAGGATCTTCGGCCGTGCGATGAAGGCTGCGCCGAAGAGGAACCGACCCAACGAGATGAGTGCTGCGAGCGCGCGCATGACGCGACTCTACCGCTGAGAACGCTTCGCCGCCCACAGGCGCCCAGGGCGTGCGCGTCCCGAGCGACGCCGGAGACGAGCGCGAGCCGCCCTCCGACCCGGGCCGAGCGTCGCCGAGCCAGCGGGCGTCGGGCCGCGTCACGGCCGTCGCCCCAGGCGGCTGTCGATCTGCTCCCCAAGTGACCCGAGCGTGACCGCAACGCGGTGGGCGGCGCGACCGGAGGGGGAAGGATCGAGCGGAGCGACCGCCGCGTCCGGGTCGGCGCCCAGCCCGGCGGCGGCGTCGCGGACCGCGCGCTCGCTCGGCTCGAGCTCTGCCTCCCAGCGGCGACAGAAGCCGGCGCGCTCCGCCGCACCGACGCTCTGGGCCACCGACGACAGGTAGGCGAGCAGCGTGCGCAGGTGCTGGACCTCGCCGACGGCGAGTCGCAGCGCCTGGTTGCGCTCGAGAAAGCGGTCGCCGGCCACGTTGCGCAGGTCGCTGAAGCGAGTCCCGACGCCGACCGCCGCCGGGCGCCCGGGGATGCCACGCTCGGCGCTGAACGTCTCGAGCTCCGAGAGCAGGCGGCTCGCTGCGGCGGTGCCGTCGTCCAGCGCCCCGCGCGCGGAGGCGTCACCGACGCGTGCGCTCAGCCGCTCCCAGTGACGCTCGAGCGCGCCGGCGGTCGCGTGCAGCTCGCGGTAGCCCCGGTGCTCGGCGGGATGGAGGGGGACGGTCTCGACGATGCGCCCCCCACTAGCCGCGACGCGGCGGCGGCAAACCTGCCCCTGCTCGCGGCGCGGCCGCGCTCTAGCCTTTCGCCGCCATGCCGCCGCCGCCGCAGCCGACCCCCGGCCCGCGTCTCACGCGGCGGCGGTTCCTCGCCGCTTCCGGGGCCGCCGCCGTGGCGGGCGGGGCGGCGCTCGGGGTGCCCGGCTGCCGCGGCCTGGGCGGCGGCGGTCGCGGTCGCGTGGTGATCATCGGCACGGGCCTCGCCGGGCTGATTGCTGCCTACGAGCTCGAGCGCCAGCACTTCGACGTCGTCCTGCTCGAGGCGCGCGACCGGGTCGGCGGACGCGTGCGGACCGCGCATCGCCCCTTCTACCGCGACCAGACGGCCGAGCTCGGGGGCGAGTTCATCGACGCCAATCACCGCGTCCTACTCCGCTACGTGCGCCGCCTCGGGCTCGACCTCGTCGATCTCCGCGGGGTCGGGATGAACCTCGACGGCGCGATCTACTCGGAGGGCGAGCCGAGCCCGCGAGACGAGGTGGTCACGCCCGAAGTGCGGGCGGAGATCGACCGCTTCCACGCCGAGGTCGACTCGCTCGCCGGCCCGGTCGACCCCGCGGACCCCGGCCGCGGCCCCGCGGCGCGCCTCGACGAGCGCTCGGTCGCCGATCTGCTCGACGAGCTACGGCTCGACCCGGACGCGCGCCGGCTGCTCGAGCGCGAGCTGCGCGACGAGTACACGGTCGAGCCCGAGCGCCTGTCGCTCCTCTTCCACGCCGCGCTCGCCAGGCTGTACGCGGGCACGCCCGACGGCGACGTCGAGGCCTTCCGCATCGACGGCGGCAACGCGACCATGCTCGACGCCCTGATCGAGGAGATCGACGCCAAGACCGATCTCGAGGCGCCGGTCAACCGCATCGAGCAGCGTCCCGACGGCGTGCGCGTGTACGCGGA
>DATHAN010000115.1:0-3133 GCA_035296645.1 Thermoleophilaceae bacterium | reverse complement strand
CTTGCCGACCTCGGCCGGCGTGTAGCTCGAGCCGCTGTCCATCGCCTTGGCGACGGCGAGCTGGTAGGCGGTCATCGCGCCGGTCCCGGCCGCGCCGGCGACCAGGCCCTTGGCGACGGCCCCGAGCGGCGTGGTGCGGCGGCGCGGCATCTCCGGCCGCTACCCGCCGGACCGGAGCGCAAACGGTGGCCGCGCCGCCACGAACAGCGGTCGGGGCGCGGCCGCCCGCCCGCCGCGGTACGCGACGAGCGACCGCATCCGCTCAGCGCCCGCCCGACGCGAGGCGCTCGAGGTTCTCGGCGTGGATCGCGCGCTGGTGCCGCGAGTCGCGCCCGGGCGCCAGCGGCGGGCGCTCCTCGCCGCTCTCGAGCGCATCCAGGTAGTCGACGTCCTCGTCGAGCAAGCGCAGCGCCCGCTCGCGGTCGAGCGGCGAGCCGTGGCCCGGCACCGTCCGCTCGGCTCGCTCGACGAGCGGGGCCAGGCGGGCGAGCGTCGCACGGTAGGCGTCGAGCGACCCGCCCGGCGAAATCATCGGGATTTCGACGTCGGACAGGTAGTCGCCGCACACGAGCACGCCGGCGTGAGCGGCGAGGATCGCCATCCCGTCGCCCGTGTGCCCGGCGGCCGGGTGCAGCTCGAGCTCCTCGCGCCCGAGCTCGAGCCGCCCGGGGACCGGCAGCTCCTGAACGGCGCCGAGCCCGAGCGGGCGCTCGCGCACGACGTAGTGCTCGGCGTCGGCGTCGCGCAGCTCGCGCTGGACGGCGCCCGGCTCGTCCCGCAGCCGCTCGGCCGTCGTGTCCGCCACCCCGAGCGCGAGCTCGGGAAAGGCGAGCCGCCCGAGCGCGTGGTCGAAGTCGGCGTGCGTGGCGAGCAGCGCCTCGACGGCGAAGCCCGACTGCTGCGCGAGCGCGGGCAGCGCGTCGAGCTCGTCGGGGAAGTACAACGAGTCGACGAGCATCGCCTCGGCCTCGCCCTCCTCGCGCGAGCCGCGCAGGAGCACGGCGTTCGTCTGCCACATCCGGCTCGTGACCGCGAGCGCGTCGCGGTGTAGCGCGACCACGCGCATCGCCGCCCCCGGAGCCCGGCCCGCCCGCGCGCCGGCGCTACCCCGCGCCGAGCAGCTTGACCGCCTCGCGCAGGTTCTTGACCTCGGCGGTCGGCTTCCTCTGGCCCGACTCGAGCTGCTGGCCCGAGCGGTTGACCCAGATCACCGGGATCCTCTGCTTGAGGCAGGGCTCGACGTCGGTGTCGTAGCCGCTCGCGATGTGGACCCAGCCGCGCTTGCCCTCGATCCGCCGCTGGCACTCCTTGAAGTGGGCGGGGTCGGGCTTGTAGCCGCGCACCTGCTGCGCGGTCACCACGAGGTCGAAGTCGACGCGGAAGTGGCGGCGCGTCTCGCCGAGCAGGCGGTCATCGATGTTCGACAGGAGCCCGATCGAGAACTTCTTAACGAGCCGCTCGAGCTGCGCGTTCGTCTCACGGAAGGGCGGCCAGCGCGGGATCGACTCGGGCAGGAAACGCGAGCGCGAGGGCTCGATGTCCCAGCCGAGGTCGTTCGCCGCGCGCACCGCGGTGCGGCGCATGACCTCGGCGTACAGCTCGTACGACCCGCGCTCGATATCGTGTTGGATGCCGACGAACAGCGGGATCAGCGCCTGGCGGTCGATCGTCAGCCCCTCGCGATCCGCCTCGCGCTGGAAGGCGTCGAACGCCCCGGTCTCCCAGTCGATCAGCGTCCCGTAGCAGTCGAGGCTCACGAATCTGACGTTCTTGGGAAGCGGCACGGGTCTCCTGGAGTAGCGGCGAGCGTTTCGATAGGGTGCTGCGCCGCCCGTCCCTCGTGGCCGGCGCGCGAGCGGCACATTCTAAGGCTCGATGGATCTCCTCGAATATCAGGGCAAGCAGCTGTTTCGCGACCACGGCGTGCCGACCCCGGACGGCCAGCCGGCGCAGACCGCGCAGGAGGCCGTCGAGGCGGCCGAGGAGCTCGGCTACCCGGTCGTGATCAAGGCCCAGGTGCTGATCGGCGGCCGCGGCAAGGCGGGCGGGATCAAGGTGGCGAACGACCGTGAGGAGGCGCGCGAGCACGCCGAGGCGATCCTCGGCATGGACATCCGCGGCCTCACCGGGCGAGAGCTGTACGTCGAGGCGGCCACGGACATCGCCGAGGAGTACTATGCGGCGATCCTGCTCGACCGCGGCGCCAAGCAGCCGATGGCGATGCTCTCGCGCATGGGCGGGATGCACGTCGAGGAGATCGCCGAGCGCGACCCGGCGGCGATCGCCCGCGTGCACGTCGACCCGCTGGTCGGCTTCCAGGACTTCCACGCACGGCGGCTGTGCTTCGAGGCGGGGATCCCGGGCGACGTCATCCGCCCCGTGGGGGCGCTGCTCGCACGCCTGTACGAGACGTTCGTCGAGGAGGACGCGATGCTCGTCGAGGTCAACCCGCTGCTCGTGACCGGGAGCCGCGACGTGGTCGCGCTCGACGCCAAGGTCACGGTCGACGGCAACGCGCTCTTCCGCCACCCCGACGTGGCGGCCATGCGCAACCCGTCCGCCGACGACCCGCAGGAGCAGATGGCGCGCGAGCGCGGGCTCACCTACGTCAAACTCGACGGCAACATCGGCGTGCTCGGCAACGGCGCGGGGCTTGTGATGTCCACGCTCGACGTCGTCGCCCAGGCCGGGGGGCGGCCAGCCAACTTCCTCGACGCGGGCGGCGGCTCGAAGGCGGAGGCGATCGTCGACGCGGTCGAGGTCATCCTCTCCGACCCGAAGGTCGACGCGGTCCTGTTCAACATCTTCGGCGGGATCACCCGCTGCGACGAGGTCGCCCGCGGGCTCGTGACCGCCTTCGGGCAGATCGACGTCACGGTGCCGTTCGTCGTCCGCCTCGACGGGACGAACGACGAGGAGGGCCGGCGGATCATCGCCGAGGCGAACCTCGACGGCGTGCACGTGGAGAAGACGATGCTCGGCGCGGCCGCACGCGGGGTCGAGCTCGCGACCGAGGGCTCGCCCCGTCCGCCCGAGTCGAGCGAGCACCCCGAGCCGGTGGGCGCCGGGACCCCCGGCACCGGCGCGGCCTCGCAGGCCGACGTGTCGGGCACCGACCAGGCCGGCGCCGAGG
>DATHAN010000114.1:0-4031 GCA_035296645.1 Thermoleophilaceae bacterium | reverse complement strand
TCCGAACCCGGTGGTGTTCATCGAGCACGAAGCACTCTACGGCCGCAAGGGCGAGGTGCCCGACGACGGTGACGGCGACGGGCTGATCCGCTTCGGCGAGGCGGCGATCCGCCGCGAGGGCGACGACGCGACGATCGTCGGCATATCGCGCGAGGCGCTCGTCGCCGCCGATGCCGCCGAGACGCTCGCTTCCGAGCACGAGATCGAGGCCGAGGTGATCGATCCGCGCACGCTGCGGCCGCTCGACCTCGACACCATCGTCGAGTCGGTCAAGAAGACGAACCGTGCGGTGATCGTCGAGGAGGGCTGGCCGCACGGCGGCGTCGGGGCGAACCTGGCGGCGCTCATCCAGGAGCAGGCGTTCGACCACCTCGACGCGCCGGTGCAGCGGGTGACCGGGGCCGACACGCCGATGCCCTACTCCAAGCCGCTCGAGCAGGCCGCAATGCCGCATGAGGAGCACGTGGTGAAGGCTGTGCTCTCGACCTTCCGAGATCTCTAGGAGCGCGCCGACCATGGCCACCGACGTGACGATGCCGCGCCTGTCCGACTCGATGGAGGAGGGCACGGTGCTCAAGTGGCTCGTCGAGCAGGGCGGCGAGGTCAAGCGCGGCGAGCCGCTCGTCGAGATCGAGACCGACAAGGCCAACATGACCTACGACGCCGACACCGACGGCACGCTGATCGAGGTCGTGGCCGGCGAGGGCGACATGCTTCCGATCGGCGAGACCATCGCGCGCATCGGCGATGCGAGCGAGGCGTCGCAGGACGGCTCGGGGGGTGGCCAGAGCGAGGCGGGCGGCGACGGCTCGGGCGAGGGCGGCTCGGGCGAGGGTGAGTCGAGCGCGGACGAGAACGGGTCGGGGCCCCGGGAAGAGGGCGCCGAGGTGGCGACCGCCGAGCGCGAGCAGGGCGGCGCGGCGAGCGACGGCGAAGCCGCGACCGACGGCGGCGCCCCGGAGGGCAACGGGGCCGGCTCGCGCGCCCCAGCCGACGGCGACGGGCGCATCAAGGCCTCGCCCGTCGCGCGGCGGGTGGCCGGGGAGCAGGGCGTCGACCTGAGCGCGATCGAGGGCTCGGGCCCGGGCGGGCGGATCGTAAAGGCCGACGTGCTCGCCGCGGCGGAGGGCGGCGACGGCGCCGCCGAGGGCGCCCGGACCGGTGAGGCGCCGACCGAGGGCGAAGGCGAGGCGGCCGGCGAGGAAGAGCAGGAGGCGGCCGTCCCCGAGCCCCAGCGCCCGGAGCCGCGTGGCGAGGCCGGGCCCAAGGGCCAGGTCCACGTCCAGGAGCTCACCCGCATCCAGCAGACGGTCTCGCGCCGTATGGCCGAGTCGAAGGCGACGGCGCCCGACTACACGCTCGAGGCCGAGGTCGATATGAGCGCGTGCGTCGAGCTGCGCGGCAGGCTCAAGCAGTTGACCGACCCGGCGCCGTCGTTCAACGACATGATCGTCAAGGCGTGCGCGCTCGCCTTGCGCGAGCACCCGCGCGTGAACGCCGCCTACCGCGACGGGCAGTTCGAGCTGTACGAGAAGATCAACGTCGGTGTGGCGGTCGCCGCCAAGGACGCGCTCGTCGTCCCCACGATCTTCGACGCCGGCTCGAAGTCGCTCGGCGAGATCTCGCGCGCCGCACGCGAGCTGATCGCGAAGGTCCGCGACCAGACGATCACCCCGCCCGAGCTCTCGGGCGGCACGTTCACCGTGTCGAACCTCGGGATGTACGGAATCGACCGCTTCTCCGCGGTCATCAACCCACCGCAGGCGGCGCTCCTGACGGTGGGTGCGCTGAAGAAGAAGCCGGTGGTCGACGACTCGGGCCGCATCGTCGCGCGCGAGGCGATGTCGCTCTCGCTCGTGTGCGACCACCGCATCCTCTATGGCGCCGACGGCGCCGCGTTCCTCGCGCGCGTGCGCGAGTTGCTCGAGGGGCCGCTCGCGCTCGCCCTGTGAGGCTCGTCAGTCGGACGCGGCGATCGAGCGCGGCGCGGTGAGCGAGAACAGCGTCAGCATCGAGATCCCGCGCCCGCCCGGCGAGGTGTTCGCCTACCTCGTCGGGTTGAACGACGCGGAGTGGCGCAGCGGTGTCCGCGAGATGCGGCTCACCTCCAAGTCGCACGCGGGCGTCGGCGCGCGGCACGTCGAGGTGCGGACCGTTCTCGGCCGTACGGTCGAGACGCCGGCCGAGGTGATCGAGTACGAGGAGGGCCGGCGTTGGGCGGTGCGGCGCGCGTCGGGCCGCGTCCGCCCGCAGGTGAGCTACACGCTCGCGCCGCTCCCCACGGGCACGCGCCTCACCTCGACGCTGTCGCTGCCACGTGCCCGCGGCGCAGCGGCCGTGGTGCGGCCGCTCGTCGGCGCGCTCGCCCCGGTCGCGAGAAAGGACCTCGCGAGGTTGAGGGAGCAGCTCCAGCGGAAAGGTCCGGCGCCCGAGCCGGCCCGGGACGAGGAGAGCGGCGAGCGCCGGCGCGGTGACGGCGAGGCGGCGGTGCCCGTTTCCTCATCGAGCTCGTCGGGAAATGGGCCGACCATGGCCGAGCGAGACAGGCCCCGCAAGGCCGACACGCCCGAGAAGCACGCCCCCGACCGCCGCGGGGAGCCGGAGCCCGAAGCCCCGACCCACCTTCCCAAGCGCTCGTGGTGGGCGACGATCAAGCGCACGGTCAAGGAGTTCTCCGACGACAACATCACCGACTGGTCGGCGGCGCTGACCTACTACGCGGTGCTCTCCTTCTTTCCGGCGCTGCTCGTGCTCGTCGCGCTGCTCGGCCTCGTCGGCGGCCCCGCCACGGGGCGCGCGCTGATGGACATCATCACCCAGGTCGCGCCGGGCGGGGCGGCCGACACCTTCCGGCCGGCGATCGAGGGCGTGGTCAACAGCCGCGGCGGCGCGGGGGCCCTGCTCGGCGTGGGCCTCCTCGGAGCGCTGTGGTCGGCGTCGGGGTACATCGGCGCGTTCTTCCGCGTGTCGAACGCGATCTGGGAGATCGAGGAGGGGCGCGGGCCAGTCAAGCTGATCCCGCTGCGACTGATCGTAACGATCTTCATGCTGATCGCCGTCGCGGCGGTGGTGCTCGCGTCGGTCATCAGCGGGCCGATCGCCAGGGCGGTCGGCAACGTCGTCGGATTGGGGCCCGAGGCGATGACCGTGTGGTCGATCGCCAAGTGGCCGGTCATCGTGCTCGTCGTCGCCGCGCTCGTCGCCATCCTCTTCTACATCGCGCCGAACGCACGCCTTCCCGGCTTCCGCTGGGTCACGCCGGGCGGGGTCCTCGCCGTGCTGCTGGCGATCGCCGCCTCGCTGCTGTTCGGCGTGTACGTCGCCAACTTCGGCAAGTACAACGCGACGTACGGGGCTCTCGGCGGGATGATCGTCTTCCTGCTGTGGCTGTGGATCGTCAACAACGCGCTGCTGTTCGGGTCCGAGCTAGACGCGGAGGTCGAGCGCAGCCGCGAGCTCCACCGCGGCGAGGACGCCGAGGAGGAGCTCCAGATCCCGCCGCGCGCCGAGCCGAAGGAGGCCTGAGGAGGCGATCGGCCGCTGGTCAGCTGGCCGCCGCGCCGGTGGTGAGCGCCTCGGCCGCGTCCGCCGTCGGGCTCGTCGCCTCCGCGGCCGCGAGCGCCGCCTCGTACTCGTCGAGGCGCCGGAAGACGCGCAACCATGCCCTGCCCGGTAGTCGCCCGAGCTCGCGCGAGCGGTCGGGGTCGCCCGGAGGGGCCCCGGTGGGCCGTCGCTTTGGCGCTGTTGCTCGCCTTGCTGTCGCCGTCCCGCACTCGCGCGCCGCGCGGTGCTCGGCGATCGCGCTGGCAAGGTCGCTCCCGGGCGGCGCCTCTTCCTGGGCCAGGCTCGCCTCGAGCATCGCCTCGAGCGTGCGGAGCTCGCGCTCGTTTGCAGGGCGCGGGCCGCGCTCGGCGCGGGTGTACCCGTCCCACGCACGCGCGAAGGTTGCGAGGCTCGTGCGCCCGCCCCGGCGATGCGCGGCGAGCATCGGGCACGTTCCGTCCGGTGAGGTGTACGCGCCGACGATGATC
>DATHAN010000113.1:0-3682 GCA_035296645.1 Thermoleophilaceae bacterium | reverse complement strand
GGGCTCGAGGAGATCTGGTGCCTCGGCGACCTGGTCGGCTACGGCGCCGACCCCGACGCGTGCGTCGAGCTCGCCCGCGAGACGTGCTCGGTGTGCCTGATCGGGAACCACGATCTCGCGGTGCTCGGCGAGCTCGACATCCGCGACTTCTCGGGGCTCGCACGCGCCGGCGTCGAATGGACCCAGGGTCGCATCGGCGAGGCGAGCGTGAAGTTCCTGTCGTCGCTCGAGCCGGTCGACACCTCGCGGGCGATCGGCCTCTTCCACGGCAGCCCGCGCGATCCCGTGTGGGAGTACGTGCTCTCGGTGGGGCAGGCCGAGCGGTGCCTCGAGGCGATGGACGCGCGCATCGGCGCGGTCGGCCACTCGCACGTCGCGCTGTGCTTCTGGCGCGAGGACGGCCACCCCGTGAGCGGCCGCCAGGCCCCCAAGGGGGCGGTGGCCGAGCTCGCCGACGGCCGCTGGCTGCTCAACCCCGGGGGCGTCGGGCAGCCGCGCGACGGCGATCCCCGCGCCGCGTGGCTCGCGCTCGACCTCGACGAGATGACCGCGACCTGGCACCGCGTCGACTACCCGGTCGAGGAGGCCGCGGAGGCGATCCGGGCGGCCGGGCTGCCGGCGGCGCTCTCCGACCGCCTCTTCCAGGGTCAGTGACAGGACGCCCGGTGATCTACTCTCGCCGCATGCCCTGGTCGACTCGCCCGCGCCGCGGGCTCGCCCTAGCCGGCGCGCTCGGTGCCGTGGCGCTCGGCGCGCTCGCGGGGTGCGGGGGCCGGGACGAGGGTCGTCCGATCCCCGTGGGCACCGCGACTGACATCCTCGCGCGGCTCGACGAGGTCGAGCGCCGGGTCGACGCGCAGGCGTGCAACGACATCCGCGAGGACTCGCTTCCCGCCCTCCGGCGCCAGGTCGATGGGCTCCCCGAGCGCGTCGACGAGCAGATCAAGACGACGCTCGACGACGGCATCGGGCGGCTCGAGGAGCTCGTGAACGGCGAGTGCAGACGTCGACCGCGCAGGCGCCCGTCCGAGCCGACGGTCACCCCGACGCCCCAGCCCCAGCCCCCGACCCAGACCCAGCCGGAGCCCCCGACGACGACCCAGCCTGAGACTCCCGCGCCGCAGGAACCCGATTCCGGAGGCGACGGCGACGGCAACGGCAGCGACGGCGGGGGCGGCAGCGACGGCGGGGGCGACGGCGGTGGCGGCAGCGACGGCGGGGGCGACGGCGGCGGCGGCGACACCGGCTCGCTCCCCGGCGGAGGCGGGGAGCCGGGCACCGACGTCGGCGGAGGCGGAGCCCTCGTCGCCCCGCGGGGTGCCGGAGGCGAGGCAACATGAGCACCCCCATCGAGGTCGCCGGGCGCTACCAGCTGGACAGCCGGCTCGGAGCCGGCGGCATGTCGACCGTCTTCCTCGGCCTCGACACGGTGCTCGAGCGCCGCGTGGCGATCAAGCTACTCGCCGAGCACCTGGCCGAGGACGACACCTTCGTCGCGCGCTTCCGGCGCGAGGCGCTCGCCGCCGCGCGCCTGCAGCATCCCAACGTCGTTCAGGTCTACGACTCCGGCCGGGACGCCGACTCGGGTCGCCACTACATCGTCATGGAGTACGTCGACGGGCCGTCGTGCGCGGACCTCCTGCGCGACCGCGGCTCGCTGCCCGTCGAGGACTGCGTCTCCTACCTGCGCGACGGGTGCCGCGGCCTCGACTACGCCCACCGCGCGGGCGTCGTCCACCGCGACGTCAAGCCCGGAAACCTGCTCGTGGCCGAGGACTCGGGAATGGTGAAGCTCGCGGACTTCGGCATCGCCAAGGCGGCGGAGCAGTCACGGGTGACGCAGGTGGGCTCGGTGCTCGGCACCGCGGCCTACCTGTCGCCCGAGCAGGCGCGCGGCGAGGAGGCCGGGCCCGCCTCGGACATCTACTCGCTCGGCGTCTGCGGCTACCAGTTCCTGACCGGTCGGCTGCCGTTCGAGTACTCGTCGCTGACCGAGCTCGCGCTCAAGCAGCAGGAGGCCGAGGTCGCGCCGATCACCGAGCTGCGCCCCGAGGTCCCGCCCGAGCTCGACCGCGCCGTGCGGGCCTGCCTGGCGCGCGATCCGAACGCCCGCTACGGATCGGCGCTCGAGGTGGCGGAGGCGTTCGAGGCCGGGCTCCACGGCGAGGTGACCGCGGCGACGCAGATGCTCACGGGGGGCGCCGCAGGGGCCCAAGCCGACGGCGGCGCCGGCGACGCGACGGTCCCGCTCACCGCCTCGGGCACCGAGGCGACCCGCGCCGTGCGCACCAGCGAGGTCACGCGCCGGCCGCCTCCCCCGGTCCGCCCCTCCACCTCCGCGCCGGCGCCCGCGCGCGCCGCCCCGGCCGCCCGCGCGCGCCCACGCCGCCGCCGTCGCGGCCTCGGCCGCATGTTCGCGGTCCTGCTCCTGGTCGCGGCGGGCGTCGTCGCCGCGTTCCTGATCGCGTCGAGCACGGGCAGCGCGCCGCAGCGGCCGATCGACGAGGAGACGGTCAGCCGGCAGCTCCAGGAGCTCCGCGACTACGTGCGCCAGCACTCGCGGTAGCGACCGGGTCTCGGCGCACTCAGACCGCGGCGTACGGCGCCCGCCCGCCGAGCAGCGCGTGCGCGTGCTCGGCGTAGCGGCCCGCGCCGATCGCCGCGCGCAGGCCGCGCAGCAGGTGCTCCATGAACGTCAGGTTGTGCAGGGTGAGCAGGCGCACCGCGGTCAGCTCCTTGGCGCGCGCCAAGTAGTGGAGGTACGCGCGCGAGTGCTCGCGGCATGCGAGGCACGGGCATCCCTCGGCGAGCGGCTCCCGGCTCGCGCGGGCGCCCGGCCGAGTCACGTCGAGGCGCCAGCGCGCGTCGGGGTCGGGGACGAGCGCCGTGCCGTGACGCGCGAGCCGCGTCGGAGTGGCGCAGTCGAACCAGTCGACGCCGGCACCGACCGCGCGGACGACGTCGTCGACATCGCCGATCCCCAGGAGATGGCGAGGGAGCGCCTCGGGTAGCGCGCCGAGCGCCCAGCCGACGACTTCGTGCATCTGCGCCTTATCCTCCCCGAGCGACCCTCCGATCGCCACGCCGTCGACCTCTGCCGCGACCACGCGCTCGGCCGAGGCGACGCGCAGGTCCTCGTGCACCCCGCCCTGGACGATTCCGAGGAAGAGCTGGTGCGGCGGAGCGTGGCGACGTCGCCAGTCGACGCAGCGGTCGAGCCAGCGGTGGGTGCGCTCGGTCGAGCGCGCGGTGTAGTCGCGACCGGCGTGGAACGGCGTGCACTCGTCGAAGGCGAGCGCGACGTCGGAGCCGAGCGCCGCCTGCACCTCCATCGAGGTCTCGGGGCCCATGAAGCGCTCCGAGCCGTCGAGGTAGGAACGCAAGCGCACGCCCTCCTCGGAGATGTCGAGCACGCTCGGCTCGGAGTCGCGCCGCGCTCCCCTGCGCTTGACCTCCTCGGCCACCGAGCCGTGCCCCATCGAGAAGACCTGGAAGCCGCCCGAGTCGGTGACGATCGGGTGCCGCCAAGCCATGAACTCGTGCAGCCCGCCGAGCGCGGCGATCTGCTCGGGGCCCGGCTGGATGAACAGGTGGAAGGTGTTGCCGAGCACCATGTCGTAGCCGAGCTCGGCGACCTCGGCCGCCGCCAGCGACCGCACGGTGGCGTGCGAGGCGAGCGGGA
>DATHAN010000112.1:0-2169 GCA_035296645.1 Thermoleophilaceae bacterium | reverse complement strand
TTCGGCTTCGCCTCGATGCTCGTGAAGATCCTCTCCGAGCACGGGCAGCAGCCGACGCTCGTCGTGTGGGACGCCGGCATGTCGGGTCGCGCGGAGGTGTACGAGCCCTACAAGGCCCAGCGCGTCGAGCGTCCCGACCTGCTGGCCGAGCAGTGGCCGCACCTCGCACCGCTCGTCGAGGCGTTCGGCTACCGCAACGTCAAGGTCGCGGGGTACGAGGCCGACGACGTGATCGCCACGCTCGCGGGGATCGGCCGCGAGCAGGGAATCGACAACACGATCGTCACCGGCGACCGCGACGCGCTCCAGCTCGTCGAGCCCGGGGTGCGCGTGATGGCGACGAGCCGCGGTATCACCGAGACCAAGATGTACGACCGCGAGACGGTGATCGAGCGCTACGGGATCCCGCCCGAGCTGATCCCCGACTTCTACGGGCTCAAGGGCGACACCTCCGACAACATCCCCGGCGTGCCCGGCATCGGCGACAAGACCGCGGCCCAGCTGCTCCAGCGCTTCGGAGACCTCGAGGCGGTGCTCGCCAACGTCGACGAGATCTCCGGCAAGAAGCGCCAGGAGAACCTGCGCGCCCACGCCGACGACGCGCGCGTCTCGAAGCAGCTCGCGACCGCCCAGCGCGACGTGCCGGTCGAGATCGACCTCGGCGAGTGCGCCGCCGAGCGCCCCGACCGCTCACGCCTGCGCGAGACCTTCCGCGAGTTCGAGCTGCGCGACCCGCTGCGCCGGCTCGAGGAGGCGCTCGGCGAGGGCGAGGAGACGGCCCCCGCCGAGCGCGCCGGGGTCGAGCTGCGCGCGCGGGCCGTCGACGTGCCGGCCGCCGAGCTCGGGCGGCTCGAGGGCGAGCTCGCCGCCCTCGCGTGCGAGCGGCCGGAGGGCGCCGCGCCCCTGCGCTTCGCCGCCTACGCCGGTGGCGACGAGGTGCTGGTGGGGGAGACCGAGACGGTCGCGGCGCTCGCGCTCGCGTGGGGCGACCGCGGGGTCGTCGCCCACGACTGGAAGGCGATCGCCCGGCTCGACGACGCCGCGGGGGCGAGCGACGCCGGCCCTGCGCTCGAGCACGACACCTCGGTGGCGGCCTACCTGCTGAACGCGGCCCGGCGCCACTACCCGCTCGACGAGCTCGCCGCAGAGGAGGGGCTCGCGGCGAGCATCGAGGGCGCCGACGGGCTCGCCGAGCGCGCCCTGCTCACGCGTGCGCTCGCCGAACGCCAGCGCACCGAGCTCGCCGAGCGGGGGCTCGAGCGCCTGCTGCACGAGGTCGAGCTGCCGCTCGTCGAGGTGCTCGTGGCGATGGAGGCGGCGGGGATCGCCGTCGACGTCGAGCGCCTCGCCGAGATCGGCAGGGGCTACGACGAGCGCATCGCCGCGCTCGAGCGCGAGATCCACGAGCTCGCCGGCGAGGAGTTCACGATCGGATCGCCGCAGCAGCTCGCCGAGGTCCTGTTCGGGACCCTCGGCCTGTCGAAGAAGAGGCGCGGGAAGACCGGGTTCTCCACCGACGCGCGTGTGCTCGCGGCGATCCGCGACGAGCACCCGATCGTGGCCAAGGTCGAGGACTGGCGCGAGCTCACGAAGCTCAAGAGCACCTACCTCGACGCGCTCCCCGAGCTCGTGGCGCGCGATGGGCGCCTGCACACCACGTTTAACCAGACCTCGACGACCACCGGCCGCCTCTCGAGCACGAACCCCAACCTCCAGAACATCCCGATCCGCTCCGACGTCGGCCGCGAGATCCGCGCGTGCTTCGTCGCCCCGGCCGGGGCGCGGCTCGTGTCGGCCGACTACTCGCAGGTCGAGCTGCGGGTGCTCGCCCACATCGCCGGTGAGAACGCGCTCAGGGACATCTTCAAGCGCGGGGAGGACGTGCACACCGCGACGACCGCCGAGATGTTCGGGATCCCGCTCGACCGCATCGACAAGCGCCAGCGCGACCGGGCGAAGATGATCAACTATGGGATCGTCTACGGGCTGTCGGCCTTCGGGCTCGCCGATCGGCTCCAGATCCCCCAGGGGGAGGCGCAGGAGTTCATCGACCGCTACCTCGGGCGCTTTCCGCGCGTGCGCGACTTCATTCGCGACACGATCGCGCAGGCGCTCAACGACGGCTACGTGACGACGCTGTTCGGCCGCGTCCGGCCGATCCCCGAGCTG
>DATHAN010000111.1:0-4315 GCA_035296645.1 Thermoleophilaceae bacterium | reverse complement strand
TAGGGGTGCGCGAGCTCCCAGCTCGGGAAGGTGTTGGTCGAGAAGCGCGAGTGCACGAGCGCGAGCGCCGTCTTCGTGCGCTCGTCGCACAGGTCGGGGAAGTACTCGCGCAGCTGCGGCGAGGTGAGCATGCCCTTGTAGACGAGCGTGCGGCTCGAGAACGACGGGATCGCGAGGTCGTGCTCGGGGTCGTCCCGCTCGATCACCCGGCGGATCACGTACAGCTTGCGCTCGAAGGCGTCCCGGTCGCTCGCGAGCTCGCCGCTCGCGCCCACGAACACCTGGCGGATGACGGGCTCGACGGCCGCGGCGCTCGGGCCCGGGACCGACCCGTCGACCGGGACGTCGCGCCACCCGAGCAACGTCTGGCCCTCGGCCGCGATCGTGCTCTCGACGAGCCGCTCGAGCTCGGCGCGCCGGCGGTCGTCGGCCGGCAGGAAGAGCGCGCCGACGCCGTACGCCCCGCGCTCCGGCAGCTCGAAGTCGACGCTCGCGCGCAGGAACTCGTCGGGCGTCTGGAGCAGGATGCCCGCGCCGTCGCCCGTGTCGATCTCGGCCCCGCTCGCGCCGCGGTGCTCGAGCCGGTCGAGGACGTCGAGCGCCTTGACCACCGTCGCGTGCGTTGCCTCGTTCGAGAGGTCGGCGACCGCGCCGATGCCGCACGCGTCGTGCTCGAATCGAGGGTCGTAGAGGCCAGCGGCCCCGGGTGGAAGCGCAGTGGTCATGGGTCGTTTGGAGGTAGAAGGACGCCTCCGGAGTGGGGCCGGCGAACCAATGGTACCTACGCCGCGCCCCGACGCCGATGAGGCGCTGGCCACGACAAGCCGATGCCGCAGAGGAGTACCATGCGGGTTCGGGAGTGAGTCGAGCAGGGCAGGGTGCCAACGTGCCACCGCGCCAAGACGTCGAAGGGAAGATCTACGAGCGTCTGTACGGGTCGCACGGCGAGAACGGCGACGCTCCCACGCACGTGATCGGAGGCGACGATCCGGCGGTGTCCGAGCTGCGCTCGACGGCCTCCGAATGGCCGCCGGCGCTCTCGGGGTCGCGGCCGGAGGAGCAGGCCGAGGCGCCGCGAGGACACGTGGCCGTGGCCGCCGACGCCCTCCGCGCGCGGGCGCGGACGTGGCTGGCCACGGGCTCGCTGTCGGCGGCGGCGAGCCGGCGGCAGAGCGTGGTCGCTCCGGTGCCGAGCGTCGCCCGTGCGCTGGCGCTCGTCGCGCTCGGAATCGGGCTCGTGGCGGTCGCGGCGCTCGGGGCCTTCGTGCCCGACCGCGCCACGGAGGCGCCACCGGCAGGGAGTGGCTCCACCGAGCGCGCGGATGCCGGCCCGCCTTCGGCCGACCGGCGGCGAGCGGCGGAGTTGAGCGAGCGGCGCGAGCGTGCTCGGGCGCGGAAGGCGCGGCGCGCACGGCGCGCGCGACGCGCGCGCGCGTCGAGAGAGGTGGGCTCGGCCGCCGGGTCGAGCAGGCGCGGCAATGGGGTCGCCACGGTGCCCGCCGGGCCGGGGACGACCGGTCAGGTGGCGTGCTCGAGCGGAGGAGGGTGCGTGGCCTTCCGCAGCGCGCCTTCGACGGGCTCGTCAGGCGGGCGGGTGGTGGCGACCGGGCCGGGCGACGCGGTCGTCACGACGCCGGGCGGGGCAGCCGCCGGCGACGCGGGCGCCGGGGCGCTCGGCGGCAGCGGGGGCTCGAGCGCCGGCGGGGTAGCCGTCCAGCCCTGAGCCGCGCTTCGGCCTGCGCCGGCGACCAAGGTAGAGGGGCCCCACGTCGGGGGCCCCTCCTTAGCTCGCCGATAAGCCGGATCCTGTCGTGAGCAGCCATCCATCTGCCGCGTCGCACGCGGCGGGCCGCTGAGCGGCCCTGCGGCCTACCTGGGGCTCGGCGGGCAGCGTCTTCGCCCCTGCTTGGCCTTGCACCGGGTGGGGTTTGCCTGGTCGCGGCGCGTCGCCGCGCCGCCGGTGCGCTCTTACCGCACCCTTTCACCCTTGCCGGCGGCGGGAGCGTGACGGGCGCGCGCGTCCGCCACATCGCCCACCGCTTGGGCGGTCTCCTTTCTGTGGCACTTTCCCGCGGGTTTCCCCGGGTCGGCGTTACCGACCACCCTGCCCTGCGGTGTCCGGACTTTCCTCGGAAGGGACCGGTTTTCTCTCCGGCCTCCCGCGGCTGCTTGGCGAGCAACGTGAATGGTAGGTCGCGCAAGGATCGGTGTCCAGCGTGACGGGCGCCGTGTGCCGTCGGCGACCGGGTTGGGCCGACGACCGTCTTGGGCGCAGAGCAGGTGCAATTACGCGCGAGCCCGACACCCGGCGTCGCTCCAGCGCCCGCGCTCGCGGCGCTTCGCCTCGCGCGCGAGCCGCCGCAGGCGATCGGCGTAGCGATCGTTCGGCGGGATCGTCAAGGTGGTCGCGTAGCCGCCCTCTACGAGCATCGCGTTGAACGATCGGCCGTCGGCGAGCCACACGTAGACGAGCGGGCGCCGGTACCGATCGCGCGGCTCGGCGCCCGGGAGGTAGCGGACGCGGCTGCCGGGCGCGATGACCCTCCGGGCGAAGGCGGAGGCCTCACGTCCGTAGCACTCGCGCCCGCCGTGCACCTCGGGCGTGTCGACGCCGATCAGACGGCTCGAGCCGAGGCGCCGCAGCACCACCGTGTCGCCGTCGACCACGCGGACGACGCGCGTAGCCCGCGTTCGCGCGGGCGCGGGGATCGCCCCGCGCAGCTTCGCGTCGGGCACCGTGCCCGGTGCGGGCCACGACGCGCACCCGGCGACCAGCGCAGCGGCCAGTAGAGCGGGTGGACGTCGAGGGGCCGGCCGCGGGTCTTGCCGGGATGGCGCAGCATGGCCCGTCCGCCTCAGTGGAGCGCCGAGCCACACCCGCGGCACGATCCGCTCGACTCGCTCCACTCGAGCCGGTCCGCGCACACCGGGCACTCCGCGGCTCCGGCGGCGATCAGGCCCTCCCAGATCCGCTCGAGGCGTGCCTCGAGCGTCAGCCTGTCGCCGCCGGAGCGCGGGTGCGGCTCGCCGCGCGCCTGCGCCGGTTTCGCTGCCGAGGCCCGCTCCTCGGCGTCACCCTCGGACGGGCGGTGGACCGGCGGGTCGCGGCGAAGATCCTCGAACAGCGGTGACTGGCGCGCCCCTTCCGCCCCGAGCGGGCGCTCCGCCTCGAGCACGGCGGGGCTCACGTGACCCTCCGGCATACGCCTACCACGCGTCCGAGGACGGTCACGTCGCGTACGCGAATCGGCTCCATGTCGGCGTTCTCGGGTTGCAGGCGGACGTGATCGGCCTCGCGGAAGAAGCGCTTGACCGTCGCCTCGTCCTCGACGAGCGCCACGACGATGTCGCCGTCGTCGGCCGTCTCCTGGCGGTGGACGACCACGAAGTCGCCCTCGAGGATGCCGGCGTCGCGCATCGAGTCGCCCGCGACGCGCAGCACGAACTCGCCCTGCTGCCCGCCGGCGAGCTCCGGCACCTCGACGTACTCCTCGATGTTCTCGTCGGCGAGGATCGGCTGTCCGGCCGCGACGCGGCCCACGAGCGGAAGGCCGGCCCCCGTCGCCGCGGCGCGCGCGGCGCCCGCCAGCAGCTCGAGCGCGCGCGGCTTGGTCGGGTCGCGGCGCACGAGGCCCGCCCGCTCGAGCTTGGCGAGGTGGGCGTGGACCGTCGACGGCGAGGCGAGGCCGAGCGCGCGCCCGATGTCACGGACGGCCGGTGGATACCCGTGCTCGCGCGCGTACCCGCGCACGAAGTCGAAGACCTCGCGCTGACGGTCGGTCAGTTGCCGGTCGGTCACTCGGGGCACCTCCGCGGTGTCGGTTCGCCGAACATGTGTTCGTGAGAGTAGACGAGTCGTCGGACGGATGCCCTCGGCCTATAATCGGGGCCGCTACGCGCCTGTGGCGGAATTGGTAGACGCGCAAGGTTGAGGGCCTTGTGGGCCGTATGGCCCGTGGGAGTTCGAATCTCCCTGGGCGCACTGGAGAAGCCCCTGCTAATGCGGGGTTTCTCTTTTCCGGCTGGCAGGCCGCGTCGGCGGCACGCGGCCTGCAGGTCCCGTTGAGGTCCCTAACTAGAAGACGGAGCGCCGACCCCCACGAGCAGCGAGGGGGGCCGGCGCTCGTCCCACCTAGGAGGCCCCGCGCGGCTACGTCCTCCGCGCGAGGTCTTGTGAGAAGGAGCCTCCTAGCGGCGCTCGCCCACGTCGGGCACCGCGTTCGGGGCGACCTCGTCCACCTGGCCCTTGAGCTCCTGGGCGACGTGGCGCCGCACCTGCAAGGTCGCCCGGTCGCCGTAGGCGATGTTGTTCACC
>DATHAN010000110.1:0-2273 GCA_035296645.1 Thermoleophilaceae bacterium | reverse complement strand
CGAGGCGCAGCGGGCCGAGGTTCGGGCACTCGAGCGCGAGCGCGACCGCCTGTCCGCGCGCGCCCGTGACCTCGGGCGCGCCGAGACGATCGAGCGCGAGGCGCGGCGGCTCGGCATGGTGCGCCGCGGCGAGCGGCCGTTTGTGATCGAGGCGTCGCCCGCACGGCCGTAGGCTCGGCGCCCCGGCCGCTACCCTCGCGGCGCGGGCGCCGGCGCCAGCCCCGCCTGGCCCGGCCGCGGCGCGAGCTCAGGGAAGGCCTCCGATCGACTCCTACATCGACAACGCGCTCTTCCAGTGGGAGGACGGCGAGCGCCGGCTGCGCGATCGGCGCGAGCTCGAGCCGCCGGCGGCCGCCGTGCTCGACGAGCTCCGCCGCCGGCTCGGGTCGCCGTTCACGCTGAGCGAGCTCGCCGGGCTGTACGCCGGCGGGACCGACTGGGCGGCGGACGTCGCGGGGCGCGCCGGTGCGGGCGGCGAGGCGGCGGCCGTGGTCGACGCCGTGTTCGGCCGCTACGCGCGCGAGGCCTCCGACTACGCCGGCGGCCGGCGGGTCGTGCGCTAGAGGGGGGCGGCGCGCCGGCCGAGCTTCAACTCTCGGCGTCGTCCGCGTCGTCCGCGGAGGGGTCGGCGGCACCGGCGTCCTCGCCGGTGCGCCGCAGCACGATCTGGTCGGGCTCGACGATCACGGTGACCGGGCGATGCCCGGCCCAGTGCTCGGCATAGACCGGATCGTCCTGCACAGCGGGGTCGAGCCACAGTCCGTAGCCCTCCTCGCCGTGGTCGAACGTGCCCTCGAACGGCTCGCCCGGCCGGCGACGCCTGCGCCCGCCGCGGCGCCCGCGTCCTCCGCGGCGGCCGCGACGGCGGACAGGGGCCTCCGAGGAGTCGCGACCGGCGCCGGTCGTCATCCCCGCCGCCTCGCGCTCCTCGCCCTCCTCCGCGTCGCGCGCCTCATCCTCCTCCTCATCCTCCTCTTCCTGCTCCTCCTCGTCCGCCTCCTCCGGCTCGGCGTCGAGGGCGGCGGCCACGAGCGCATCGTCCTCCGCGCGGAGGTCGACCTCGGCCTCGGAGTGGGAAGGGGCCCCTTCGGACTCTGCCTCCTCGGGCGGGGCGAGGTCGTGCTCGCGCTTGAATGCCGCGAGGTCCCGCACGGAGACCTCGAGCTGGTGGGCGATCCAGGCGTCGGTGCGGCCCTGACGAACCCAGCTGCGGATCTGGTTGAGCTGCGGCTTCAGGGACCGGCGTGCCACGGGCGGCGGCAAGACTAGCGCAAGGACCGAGCGGGCTCCGGAGGTCTGCCCGCGGGCCGCGTGCGGCCCGCGGCGCCCCCGCTCCGTGCCCGCTCCGAACGCCACTCGTGTCACGTGTAGAGTGCGTCGCAGAGCGGCTGGAGCCAGGGGAGGCGAGATGCTGGTCTTGACGCGCAAGACCAACCAGGCGATCGTCATCGGGGACGAGGTCGAGGTCTCGGTCCTCGGGATCGTGGGGGACAAGGTCCGGATCGGCATCGAGGCGCCGCGCTCCGTGCCCGTCTACCGCAAGGAGGTGTGGCTCGAGATCCAGCGCGAGGGGCCGCGCGCCGCGGGGGGACGCGACTCCGTCGACGGGCGCTCGACTCGCTGACGCCTCCCGACGGCGCCGCCGTCGACCGGCGCTCGAGCGCCGATGTGCGCGGGCGCGCCGGTCGGCGCTAGCCGATGATCAGCGCGAGCGCCTCGAACATGAGCACGGTCACCACGATCGTCGTCGCGAGGATCGCGATCACCAGGCCGGCGAAGCGCAGCCGGCTCGCCCGCTCGACCTGCTGGACCCGGCGGGCGCGGGCCCGCTGGGCGGCCTGAGCGCGCAGCTGCTGTCGGTGATGGCGCTCCGCGGCGGTGTGCTCGTGAAACGCGTTCTCGAGCTCCGTGAGCGTCTCTTGGACAGGCATGGCGCGGCAGGCTAGCAACGGCTGCGGCGGCGAAACGGCTCGTCGGCGGTGGCGGGCGCACCGCGGCCTCCCGCTTGCCCCGCTCCCTACCGGAGCGCGACCGCCTCGCTCTCCGAGTACACGTCCACGAAGCGCCGGTAGTTGCGGGCGATCCGCTCCGCGGCGTCGGCGCGCTCGAGCGAGCCGTCGAGATAGCCCTTGAGCGCGTCCCACCAGATCGAGCGGCCGATGGCGAAGCCCACATAGCCCTCGACCGGCGCGCCCGCGCGCAGCCAGCGGTCGACCTGCTCGTCGTCGGCGCCGCGCCCGAGCACGACGCACACGACGTTGTCGCGGCCGCCC
>DATHAN010000109.1:0-15446 GCA_035296645.1 Thermoleophilaceae bacterium | reverse complement strand
ATCTCCTCGAGCGAGGCGTTGCCCGCCCGCTCGCCGATCCCGTTGACCGCGCACTCGACCTGCCGGCAGCCGGCGAGCACGCCGGCGAACGAGTTCGCGACCGCGAGCCCGAGGTCGTCGTGACAGTGGACGGAGGTCGTGACCTCCGAGAGGTCGGGCACGAGCCGGTACAGGTCGCGCCACATCTCCGCGTGCTCGTCGGGCATCGAGTAGCCGACGGTGTCGGGGACATTGATCGTCGTCGCGCCCTCCTCGAGCGCGATCTGGATCACCTCGGCAGTGAACTCGAGCTCCGAGCGCGTGGCGTCCATCGGCGAGAACTCGACGTCGTCGCACAGCGAGCGCGCCTGCGCGACGGCGGCGCGCGCCTGGCCCTTGACGTCCGCGCGCGTGGTCTGGAGCTGGTGCTCGATGTGGATGTCGCTCGTCGAGATGAACGTGTGGATCCGCGGGCGCTCGGAGTCGCGGACCGCGTTCCACGCCGCGTCGACGTCCTGCGCGTTTGCCCGCGCGAGCCCGGCGATCACCGGCCCGTGCACCTCGCGGGCGATCGCCTGGACCGCCTCGAAGTCACCCGGCGAGGCGATCGGGAAGCCGGCCTCGATGATGTCCACGCCGAGCCGCGCGAGCTGATGGGCGATCTCGAGCTTCTCCCCCCGGTTGAGCGAGATCCCCGGCGACTGCTCGCCGTCGCGCAGCGTCGTATCGAAGATCCGTACCCGGTCCCTCTCGTCCCTGTTGTCGCCGTCCTTCATGTCGTCCCTTCTCCGTCGTCTCGCCTGCTGTCTCCTCTGGGCTGCGGCTACGCGGCCGCCACGCGCTATTCCCCCCGAAGGGGGAGAAGGAGGAGAAGTCGCAGGTCGAGCGAGAGCGACATGTGCCCCAGAGACTACACGCTCGGCGAGGGCATGAGGACGATTCCGGCCACGACGAGGTCTTCGAGGCGCGCCTCAGAACACGTACGGCACGGTTCCGAGCGCCCCGAGCCCGTACCACACGCCGAACACGGCGCCCGCGAGGCCGAAGATGGGAACGAGCGCGACGAGCCGGCGCGCCACGCGCCCGTGCGCGAGAACGTGGCCGAACCCCGCCGAGCACGCCGCCATCGACAGCGCCGTCGCGACGGCGAGTACCACGAGGGCGACGAGCGCGGCGGACTCGCCGGGGACCGCGGCCACGAGCAGCAGACCGGCGCCCGCCGTACCCCCGATCCCGTGCACGAGCCCGATGCCGAACGCGCCGCCGGGCGAGCGGCCGAGTGCCTCCGGATGGGCGTGGTCATGGACCGCCGGCGCTTCGCGGTGGGTAGCGGTGTGCGCGTGCGGATGGCCGCGCCCGTGCTCGTGCACGTGGGGATGGGCATGCCACACGCCGTCGTGACGGTGAGGATGAGCGTGGAAGTGGCCTCGCCGCCAGCGGATCAGGAGGCGGACGGCGAGCGCGACGATCACCACGGCGATTGCGACCTCGGCGGCCGTCTGGACCGCGGCGGGCAGACGGTCGCGGAATAGAACGAGCGGGATGCCGAGGGCGAGCAGGGCGACCGCGTGCCCAGCTCCCCAGGACAACCCGAGCGAAAGAGCGCGCCGGGTCCCGTGGCGGCCCTCGGAGAGGACGAGCGTCGAGACCGCGGTCAGGTGGTCGGGGTCGGTGGCGTGCCGCAGGCCGAGCAGCAGCGCGACGCCGAGCGCGAGCCAGGCACCTCCTCCGGCGGCCAGGTCGGCGATGCGATCGTCGAGGCCGAGCACGGCGATCAGGGGCCGGTCCCGTTGCCTGCCGGGCGCTTATCGACGCGCGCGGCGGACTGGTTGTCCGCGGCGTCCCGCGCCGCCGCTATCGCCGCCTGACCGAAGGAGATCCCGCCGTCGCCGGGCGGCAGGCGCTGGGGCACGAGCACGCGCAGGCCCGCGTCCTCGAGCGCGGCCGAGGTCCGCTCGAGCAGCCGGCGGTTGGCGAACGTGCCGCCCGACAGGACGGCGATCTCGACGCCGCGCCGCCCGGCGACATCGACGAGCGCCTCGGCGGTCGCGTCGGCGAGCGCGGCGTGAAAGCGCGCGGCGACGAGCGGGACCGGCGTGCCGCGCTCCAGGTCGCCGACCACGGCGCGCACCGTCGCGCGCGCGTCGAGCACGGCAGACGGCTCGCCGGCCTCGCCCGACGCGCCCGCCCGGACCGGCAGCGGATAGGCCGTCCGCTCGTCGCCATTCGAGCTCGCCTCGAGCTCGATCGCCGCCTGCCCCTCGTAGGTGATGCTCGACCGCACCCCGCACAGCGCCGACACGGCATCGAACAGCCGCCCGACGCTCGTGGTGACGGGCGACGCGACCCCCGTTCGGCACAGCTCGGCGACCCGGCGCCACGCGGACGCGTCCATGGCCTGATCGAGGGCCGCGGGCACCGCCGGCTCGTCCTCCCCGCTCGCGGCGACGAGCCAGGCACACGCCATCCGCCACGGCTCGCGTACCGCCCGCTCTCCGCCCGGGAGCCGCACCGGCCACAGGTGACCGGCACGCTCGGCCACGACGAGATCCCCGACGAGGATCTCCCCGCCCCACACCGCGCCGTCGAGCCCGAGGCCCGTGCCGTCGTAGATCGCGCCGACCGCCGGACCGACCTCACCGTGCTCAGCGAGGCAGGCGGCGAGGTGGGCATGGTGGTGCTGCACGCCGACGAGCTCGACGCCGTCGCGCTCGAGCGCATAGGCCGTCGAGAGATAGTCGGGATGAAGATCGTGGGCGACGACCGCCGGCTCGACGGCGAACAGGCGTTCGAGGTGGTCGACGCCCTCGCGGAACGAGCGAAGCGTCTCGTAGTCGCGCAGGTCGCCGATGTGGTGCCCGACCCACGCGCGCCGGCCCTTGGCCAGGCAGAACGTGCTCTTGAGCTCGGCGCCGCAGGCGAGCACCGGCCGCTGCGCGGCCACCGGCAGCTCGAGGCTCTCGGGCACGTACCCGCGCGACCGGCGCAGGGTGAGCGGCCGGCGGCGCCCGTCGTGACCGACCGTACGGAGGATTGAGTCGTCGGTGCGCGTCTCGATCGGCCGGTCGTGCAGCAGGAAGAGGTCGGCGATCCCTCCGAGGCGGGCGAGCGCATCCTCGTCGCGGAAGGCGATCGGCTCGTCGGAGGCGTTCCCGCTCGTCATCCCGAGCGGTACGCCGGCATCGGCGAGCAGCACGTGGTGGAGGGGCGAGTACGGGAGCATGACGCCGAGCTCGTGCGAGCGCGGGGCCACGGCCTCGGCGACCGCCGCGCCGCGCCGGCGCGGAGCCAGCACGATCGGGCGACGGCGGTCGGCGATCAGGGCCGCCTCGACCTCGTCCAGCTCGACGAGCGCGCTCACTGCCGCGAGGTCGCGCGCCATGAGGGCGAACGGCTTCTCCTCGCGCCGCTTGCGGGCGCGCAGCGCGGCGACCGCGCGTTCGGAGTCGGCGCGACAGGCGAGGTGGAACCCGCCGATGCCCTTGACCGCCACGATCGCGCCCGACAGCAGCGCGCGCGCGGCGGCGGCCACGGCGTCGCGCGCGGCGCCGGGCTCGGCCGCGCGGCCGGAGCCATCCACGAGCTCCGCCACCGGGCCGCACTCCGGGCAGGCATTCGGTTGGGCGTGGAAGCGTCGATCCGCCGGGTCCTCGTACTCGGTGCGGCAGCGCGCGCACATGGAGAACCCGGCCATCGTGGTGAGCGGCCGGTCGTAGGGAACGCCGCGCACGATGGTGAAGCGCGGGCCGCAGTTCGTGCAGTTCGTGAACGGGTAGCGGTAGCGGCGATCGGCCGGGTCGAACAGCTCGGCGAGGCAGTCGGGGCACGTCGCCGTGTCGGGCGATACCGGCGCCGCGGGCGCACCGCGCGCGTCGCTCGACACGATGGTGAACCCGGCCGCGCCGGTCGGCGAGAGGTCCTCGCTCTCGACGCGCTCGACGCGCGCGAGCGGTGGCGCGTCGCGCCCGAGCCGGACCAGGAACCGATCGACCGCCTCCTCCCCGCCCTCGACCTCCACGACCACCCCGCGGCTGTCGTTGAGCACGAAGCCGGCGAGGCCGAGGTCCCGCGTCAACCGGAACACGTAGGGGCGGAACCCGACGCCCTGCACCTGCCCGCCGACGCGGGCGCGCACCCGTCGGAGCGCGGCGGACGGCGCCGGGCCAAGGCGCTCCTGCGGCGTCGCGGTCACGCGGC
Source organism: Thermoleophilaceae bacterium (assembly GCA_035296645.1). Lineage (GTDB taxonomy): Bacteria > Actinomycetota > Thermoleophilia > Solirubrobacterales > Thermoleophilaceae > JACCUC01. The sequence continues at coordinate 11,270 of DATHAN010000109.1, read as the reverse complement.
CCCATCCACCTCCGGCGCATCCGGCGCCTCGACCAGCGCGCGCAGCGCGTGGTAGGCGCTCGCCTGCGCCTCCTGGATGCGCGGGATGTGCTCGGAGGGAGTGACGACTACGTGGTCGGCGAGCGCGTCCGCGGCGATGCGCCCGCCGTCGTAGCCGACGAGGGCGATCGTCGTGAGGCCGCGCCGGTGCGCCTCGGCGAGCGCGGCGATCACGTTCCCGGAGTTGCCGCTCGTCGACAGCGTGAGCACCGCGTCGCCCGCGCGACCGAGCGCGATGACCTGCCGCGCGAACACCGCCTCGATGCCGATGTCGTTAGCGATCGCGGTGAGGATCGCCGGATCCTCGGTGAGGTCGAGGGCCGGCCGGGCCAGCCAGCGCGTGCCGGCGCCGTCGGCCGCCCCGCGCGCGGGCGGGGAGCGGAAGTCGGCCACCACGTCCATGGCGTCGGTCGCCGAGCCGCCGTTGCCGAGCGCGAGCACCCGGCCGCCCGCCTCGAAGCAGCGGCGCAGCGCGGCCGCCGCCGCGACGAGCGCCGACGCTCCCTCGGTGAGCGTCCGCTCGCGCAGGGCGCCGACCTCCTCGGCCTTCATGAGCACCGAGCTCTGTACGTCGCCCACGACCGCCTCGAGGTCGGTCTCCTGCTCGCCCAGGAACGGATACAGGAAGCTCGACGCGCCGGTGTCGTGCGTGCGCTCGGCCGCGCGACCCTCGAGCAGCCCGCGGTGCTCGAAGAACACGTGCACGAGCTCCCACAGGACGTGGTAAAGGGTCTCGATCAGCTCCTGGCGGACGAAGGGGTCGTCGCTCTCGGGCACGAACGACCAGTCCGCGGGGGTGTCCCTCGAGAAGGCGAGCGTGAGGCACCCGCGGTCGCGCGCGCGCTCGAGGGCCGTCGCGACCTCCGCGCTCTCGTCCTCATCGCCTCCGAAGGCGATCGCCACGTCGTCGGTTTCGAGCGCGAGCTCGGCCTGGCGCACCAGGTCGGCACCCTCGGCGGTGAGCGCGAGGGCGGGCAGCGCGCGCTTGCCCACGATCACCGGGTGGACGAACTCGACCGCCACGTGGCGCGCATCGGACCCGGCCGCCGGGCTCGCCCCGAGGGCCACGAGCCGGCCTCCCCGCGCGAACCGCTCGGCCAAGCGATGGCACAGCCGCGCGATCCGCTCGGACTCGTGCTCGAAGAAGCGGCGGTTCGCCTCCGTGCGGTCCGCGATCAGGTCGGCGAGCAGCCGCGGGCGCGGCTCGACCGAGGTCATCGCTCAGGCGGGCGCCGGCTCGCGCACCGCCTGGCGCGCGAGCCAGTCCCTGAACTCCTCGACGCCCTCGCCGGTGCGCGCGCTCACCAGCAACCGCTCGGCGCCCGGGTTGACCGCGTCGAGGTGATGGAGGAAGCGGTCGAGGTCGAAATCCACGTGCTCGAGCAGGTCGATCTTGTTGATCACGACGAGCTCGCACGCCCGGAACATGAGCGGGTACTTGAGGGGCTTGTCCTCGCCCTCGGTGACCGAGGCGACCATCGCCCGCGCGTCCTCCCCGACGCGGAACTCGGCCGGACACACGAGGTTGCCGACGTTCTCGATCACCAGCAGGTCGAGGTCGGCGAGCGGCAGCTCGGCGAGGGCCGAGCGGACCATGTTGGCGTCGAGGTGGCACTCGCCGCCGAACCCGGCGTCGGTGTTGAGCTGCACGACCGGGACGTGCAGGTGCGCGATCCGGTCGGCGTCCATGCTGCCCTGCACGTCGCCCTCGAGCACCCCGGCACGCACCGCGCCGAGCCCGGCGAGCGTGCGCTCGAGCAGCATGGTCTTGCCGGCGCCGGGAGCGCTCATCAGGTTCACCACGCGCACCGAGGCGCGGTCGAAGTCGGCGCGGTTGGCGCGCGCGATCGTGTTGTTGGCGTCGAGCGCGTCCTCGACGACCCTGACCCTTGTCCGGTGCACGCGGCCCCTCCCCTACATCTGCTTCATCTTCATGTAGCGCTGGATCTCCGGCTTCTGGTTGTACGCCAGCGCCCCGAGCGCGGCCAACAGCGCGATCACGAGCAGCTTGCCCATCCTCTCACCCTCCTCCGTTCTGGTCCTCTACGGATTCGATCAGCTCGGCGACGAGCGACTCGACCAGGGCCGCCGCCTCGTCGACCGCGGCTTCGACCGGCGCGCTCAGCTCGCCGACGAGTTCGTCGGCCGTGTCGCCGCTCATCCGCACGAGCGGCTCGCAGCCGACCACGAGGACGCGCTCGGGCACGGGCCCCAGCTCGTGCGCGAGCCGGAGTACCTTGACCGGGTCCATCGCGTGCGTGTCGAGCGCAAGCGTGTCGTGGTCGATGTCGGGCTCGATCACGGTGAGCGTCCCGGGCGCCTCGCCGCGGGGCGCCGCGTCCACCAGCACGGCCGCGTCGTAGTCCTCTCCGAGCGCGTACACGAGGTCCATACCGCGGATGCCGAAGTCGCCCACGTCGACGCCGGCCGGCAGCCCGCGCCGCTCGAGCCGCCGGGCCACCTCGACCCCGAAGCCGTCGTCGGCCAGGAACACGTTGCCGATCCCGGCGACGAGTACCCGCGCCCGCGCCGGAGCGGGCTGCCCGGGCGCCGACAGCGGCTCGAGCTCGTCGAGGGAGAAGAAGAACCGGTGGCCGGGCTGACGCGCCTCGCCGAGGTGCCGACCGGGGTCGTCCTCGAGCGTGACCGCGACGCGCAACCCGCCCTCGACGTCCTGCTCGAGGCGATCGACGACCGCGAGCCGGCCGGCGAGCGCGAGGTCGAACACGTCGGCCCCGGGACGCGGACGGAGCACCACACGGCTGCCGCGGCCGACCTCGACGCCGTCGACGACCGCGGTGCGCGGCGGCCGGCCGCCGATCACCTCCCATCCGGGTCCGCCGCCGGTCACGCGCGCCTCGCGGACTGAAATTCGCGGATCGTCCCGTGCAGGCGCATCAGATCCTCGGGCCCGAGCGCCTCGGTGCGCTCGAGGATCTCGCGCGCCCGAGGGTCGGTCGCCCGCATCTCGCGCTTCTCCTCCTCGGTCATGCCGAGGATGCTGAGCGTCAGGAGACCGTCGATCTCGCCTCCGTCGAACAGGTCGCCCGGGCTCTCGGGAGCGACCCGCGGATAGTCCTCGAGGATGATCGGCGAGCACAGGAGCGTGCTGCGATCGCCCGGCTCCCCCACCGGCACCGGCCAGCAGCCCTGGTTGCGACACGCCTCGGCCTCGTCGCGCACGTGGTCCGGCGGGTCGCTGAGCGAGGCGAACGCCCCGCCCTCGACGCGGAGCACGGCGTGCGTCGAGGCGAAGGTCTGCTTCAGCGCGTCCTCTCGGTGTCCCCCCGGCCACAGGCTCTCGTTAGAGATCCGCGCCGACAGCCGCCACAGCTCCGGACCGCGCCGGACGGCCGCGACCTCGAGCCTCCCGACGAGCGGCCGCCAGCGACGCTCGATGGCGCCCGCGCGCACGCCCTCCGCGTCGAGGAGGTCCTCGCGCTCGCTCGTCGCGGGCACGTCGATCTCGACTTCATGGGGCTCATCGAGCGCACCAACCCCCAGCCCGAGCGCCGCGACCTCGCGCTCACGCGCCTCCTCCCAGGTCAGGTAGACCTCACGCTCGACCTCGAGCTCGTCGACCGGCACGAGCCCCCCGGCGCTCTCCGCGAGCACCTGCCGCTCGACGACCTGGAGGAAGCGCACGCGGACGTCGACGACCGCGTCGCCCGGGCCCTCGAGCAGGCACTCGGCCCGCATCTCCCAGGGGTCGTCGTCGCGGCCTTCGCTGTGGGCCCGAGGGTAGACGCCGCCGAACGTCCACCGCTGCCGGTTCTTCGTTGCCGAGCGGCGGTACGGCCACAGGATGTAGCCCTCGTACAGCACCGCGTCGGCGATCTGACGCACCGCGTCCACGCCTAGGCCTCCTCGGCCTCCGCGAGCAGTGAGTCGAGCGTCGCCTCCCAGCTCGGCAACGCCCGCTGCGCCTTGTACGCGCTTAGCCGGTCGAAGGCGTCGCGGGACACGCGCAGCCACGCGGTCCCCGGGAAGTACAGGTCCATGGTCTCGCGCCACACCTCGACCGGCATCCGGTACTCGGCCTCGCGGTCCCACGCGATCGACGCGACCTGGAGCCGACCGCCCGGCTCCGAGTAGAAGATCGTTCCGCTGAACAGGAGCTCGAGCGGCGCCTCCCCGCCCTCGAGCGCCTGTAGGTAGCGGGCGCCCGCGACCTCGAAGTCGTACGTGCACGGCACGACGAGCTCGACCGCCGTGCTACCGGTGAACGGCGGGACCTGCACCGAGGCATGCGCCCACAGCAGGCTGCGGACGCTCCTCGACCACTGCTCCGGGTGCCCGAAGAGCTCGGTCAGGCGACTCTGCTCGTCAACCGTGTAGCCGCGCCGGGGCGCGGCTATCCGGACCTGGGCGCTGAGCGACACGGAGCGCACCGCGCCTCCGTCGCGCCGCTCGATCCGCACGTCGAGGCCGAGCATGGGCGCGGCGGCGTGCCGGACCGCGTGCGCCCCCTCGACCGCGAAGTCGAGCTCGGGCGGCGCGGCGAGCGCCGGCGTCTGGGCGGGGAGCGCCATCGGCTGCTACCCCGGCGACAGGTTCGGCATCCGCGGGTCGATCGGGTTACGGGCCTCCGGGTTGACGCCCGTCGAGCGCTCGGCGGTCGAGCGGCCGTCCGGGAGGTGCCCGGCCTGCTTCTCGTAGTTGCCCTCCTGGTTGCCCGACATGACCCCGGGGGTGTGCGCGGGAAGGTCCGGCTTGACGTCCGGCTTGCCGACGCGTATGCCCTTCATCACTCCTCCTTCGCGTAGTCGCCGGCTGCGCCCGCCGGCGTGGTCGCGGTCGCCTCTCCGCCGCCGCGCGTGACGCGCTTCGCCCGCGCGTCGAGGCGCTCGAAGAAGCGACCCATCTCCGTCCACACGGTGCTGCCGCCGCTCAGCCCGCTCCAGTGCGAGCGGATCGAGCCGACGAGCTCGTAGCAATCGTCGATCGGCACGATCCAGCCGTCGCGCGACTCGCCCGAGCGGTTCGCGAGCAGGGCCTCGACGTCCGGCTCGAGGCCGGCGAGCACCGGGTTCGCCCGCTCGAGCTCGTCCCACGCCGACAGGTCGAGCAACGACTCGGTGGCCCCCATCGGCCCCGGATAGAAGGCGACGGTGCGCTCCGCCTGCGACGAGCAGAAGAAGAACGCCATGTCGACCGGGATCCGCAGCCGCTCCCAGAGCGGCTCGCCGAGCTCGAGGTCGACGATTCGCAGCCTTCGCTCGGGCACGAGCCGGAAGTGGCCGCCCCCGGCGGCGCGGTGGTCGAACAGCACGGTGCACGCCCGGCACGCGCACATGAGCGCGCGCGAGTCGAGATCGACGATGTGGCGATGCTCGCCGGGAAGCGGCTCGCCGCACAGTTCGCACCGCTCGCCGGTCGGCGCCTCGCGCTGCTGCTCGACCGGCCGCCGCGCGAGGCGGCGCAGCCGCGAGGACGCGGGTGGGCGAGTCGCCGTCGCCATCGGCTACGCCGCCACCGCCGCGGGCAGCGCGACCTTGACGAGCCCCGCGTCGGTGGTGAGCAGCGGGACGGGGTCGAGCGGCGGGCCCTCGCCGTCGAGCGGCCGCCCGGCGCGCCGTGCGTCGTAGCGCCGGCCGCAGTCCGGGCAGGCGATCGCCGAGCCGGTGAGCGACGCGCCCTCGAGCGACGCGCCGCACGCCGGGCAGCTTGGGCGATACGCGTACGCCGCGTCGCCCATGCGAAGGAAGAGGAGCTCCTCACGGGCCACCCGCTTGAGGACCGTGCCGCCGTTGGCGAGCTCGGGCAGCGCGCCCGCCGTCTCCCAGGCGACGCCGTTATGCGAGGCGACGCCGTTCTGCGAGGCGGCGCTTCCGGTGTCGGGGCGAGCGCCGCCCGCCGCGCCTCCACCGGCCATCGGCAGCGGGACGGCGCCGGGCCGTGTGGTCGGCGACTCCCCACCCGCCGCGGCCGGGGCCGCCTCTCCCTCGGCGCGGACCTCCTCGACCTCGGGGGCGGCGCGGTGGATCGCGTCCTCGATCGCGAGCTTGAGGGTCGCCGCCGAGGACGGGCATCCGTCGCAGCTCCCCTGCATCCGTACGCGCACGACGCCGTCCTCGACGGCGACGAGCTCGACGCCGCCGCCGTGGGAGTCGAGGTAGGGACGGACCTCCTCGAGCGCACCGCCCACGCGCTCGTCGAGCGGCACGGGATGTAGGTCGTGGAGAAGCAGCAGGTGCGAGACGAGCTCGTCGCGCGCCAGCGCCTCCCCGAGCCCAGCCCCGTCGCCGTGGGCCTCGGTCGCGTGCGTCATGACCCGCGCGAGCCCCTCGCCGTAGAGGTCGAGCAGCACCCGCACGAGCTCCGTGGCCTTGGCCACGGTGCGCGGGTCGCCGAGCGACTCGACCTCGTCGAGCAGCTCCTCGACCCTGGCTACTCGGGCGCGCGCGGTCTCGTCGTCCACGCCGTCGCGCCTCAGCCGCCGTGCGCCTCGCCGAACATCGGCGAGTGCACCTGCCTGAGCGTCTTGCCCTTGCCCAGGTACATGTGCACGCCGCACGGCAGGCACGGGTCGAACGACCGGACCGCCCGCATAATGTCGATGCCGCGGAAGCTGTCGCGGTCGTTCTCCTCGAAGATCGGCTGGCCGGTGACCGCGTCCTCGTACGGGCCGAGCGTCCCGTACGAGTCGGTCGGGCTGCCGTTCCACGGCGTCGGCGGGTACGGGTGGTAGTTGGCGATCTTCCCGTCGCGGATCACGAGGTGATGCGAGAGCACGCCGCGCACGGCCTCGTGGAAGCCGCAGCCGATCGCCTCGTCGGGGACGTCGAAGTTCTCGAACACCTTCGTCCGCCCTGCGCGCACCTCCTCGAGCCCCTTGTCGACGAAGTGGAGCGCCATCGCCGCCGCGTAGGCTATGAAGTACATTCGCGCGCGGTCGCGCTCGATCGCGTTCGACCACTGCGGCGGGCGCCACTCGAGCGTCTGCTCGGCCGAGGTCGGGGTCTGCGGCAGGTGGATCTGGATCGACTGGCCGTCGGTGGCCTTGACGTACGGCGTGTCGACCATCCCGGCGAGCGCGGTCACCCACAGCCGCGCAAGCGCTCCGCCGCCGGTGTCGAGGGCCAGGCGGTCGCCGGTCCGGCTGTCGTACCAGCGCGGGCTCATTACCCACGAGTAGTTGCCGCCCTCGAGGTCGCGCTTCTGCGGCTTGGGGAGCGTCGTCTGGTTCCACGGGTGGCGGATGTCGATCTCGTTCCCGAGCGGGTCGCGGTCGACGAACTTCGTCTCGTTGACCCAGTCCTCGTAGTACGAGCTCCCGAGCTCGATGCGCATGTTGAGGTTGATGTCGACGAGCGAATGGGTGAGGAGCTCGCCGTCGACCACCACGCCCGGCGTCACGAACATCGCGTTGCCAGCCGTCTCCATGTTGTCGTACGCGTAAGAGACGACGTCGGGGTCCTGGAACGCCCCCCAGCACCCGAGCTGGATGCGCCGCCGGCCGACCTCCTCGTACCCCGGCAGCGCCTCGTAGAAGAAGTCGAAGACGTCGTCGTTCATGGCGACGCCCTTCTTGATGAAGTCGAGGCAGCGCAGCAGGCGCGAGAGATAGTCGGTGAACAGCGTCGGGGTGGCCACCGTGCCCACGCCGCCCGGGTAGAGGGTCGAGGGGTGTACGTGGCGCCCCTCCATAAGGCAGATCATCTCGCGGGTGATCCGGCTCATGAGCAGGGCCTCCTTGTAGACCTCGCCCGTGAACGGGTTGAACGCGCGCATGATGTCGGCGATCGTGCGGTAGCCGTGGAGGCCGGCGTGGGGCGCGTCGGTCTTCTCCGCCTGCTCGAGCACGCCGGGGTTCGTCTCGCGGACCATCTGCTCGCAGAAGTCCACGAACACCAGGTTGTCCTGGAAGATCGTGTGGTCGAAGATGTACTCCGCGGCCTCGCCCAGGTTGATGATCCACTCGGCGAGCGGCGGCGGCTTGACCCCGTAGGCCATGTTCTGCGCGTAGATCGAGCAGACGGCGTGGTTGTCGCCGCAGATCCCGCAGATGCGGCTCGTGATGAAGTGCGCGTCGCGCGGATCCTTGCCCTTCATGAACACGCTGTAGCCGCGGAAGAGCGACGACGTGCTCTTGCACGATAGGACCTCGCGGTTGTCGAAGTCGATCTTCGTGTAGATGCCGAGGTTCCCGACGATCCGCGTGATCGGGTCCCATGACATGTCGACGATGTTCCCGGCCTGCGGCTCGATCCTCTCCTGAACGGCCATCTGCTCTCTCCCTCTGTGTCGCCAGTCGCCCTAGAGCTCGCCCATGCCTCCGCGCTCTACGTCATGAGCCGAGGGTCGTAGCCCGTCGTGAGCTCGGGCCGGTTGTGCCGCCACTTCGGCTCCTCGTTCACGGTCTTGTTGGTGATCCCGCGCAGCTTGCGGATCATCGACCCGTACGCGCCCACGAGCGACGAGGAGACCCCTCCGCCGGGAGGCGCGTCCATGAACGGCATGAACTTGTCGGGGAAGCCCGGCATCGTGCAGCCGATGCAAATCCCGCCGACGTTCGGGCAGCCGCCTACGCCGCCCTGCCATCCGCGCTTGGGAACGTTGCAGTTCACGACCGGCCCCCAGCAGCCGATCTTCACCTGGCACTTCGGCGAGTTGTAGTCGAGCGCGAAGTCGCCCTGCTCGTAGTAGCCGGCGCGGTCGCACCCCTCGTGCACGGTCTTCGAGAAGATCCACTGGGGACGCAGCTGGTCGTCGAGCGGGATGACCGGCGCGAGCCCCGCCGCCTGGTACAGCAGCCAGGTGAGCGTCTCCATGAAGTTCTCCGGCTGGATCGGGCAGCCCGGGACGTTCACGATCGGAAGCCCTCCCGCCGAGCGGAAGTCCCAGCCGAGGTAGTCGGCGAGCCCCATGCACCCCGTCGGGTTCCCGGCCATCGCGTGGATCCCGCCGTAGGTGGCGCACGTGCCGGCCGCCACAACGCCCCACGCGCGCGGCGCGAGCCGATCGATCCACCAGTTGAGTGTGAGCGGCTCGCCCGTCGCCGGGTCGTTGCCGAAGGAGGTCCAGTAGCCCTCGCCGTTGATCTTCTCGTTGGGGATCGATCCCTCGATGACGAGCACGAACGGCGCGTCGAGCTCGTCGTTAGCCGCCTGGCGGAAGGGCAGGAGGAACTCCTCGCCGCCGAGGGTCGGCGAGAGCACCTTGTTGTGAAGGTTGACCTTCGGCAGTCCGGGGATCGCCCCGAGGACGACGTCCTCGATCGACGGCTGCCCCGCCGCGGTGACCGCGACCGAGTCGCCGTCGCAGCTCATGCCCTCCGAGATCCAGAGGATGTGGACCTCCTCGACGCCCGGGGACTCCGGCCCCCCGTTGCCAGCCGCTGTTGACGCTTGCTCCATTCGATCTCCTCCCCTAGGTCAGGGCCGGCTCCTCCTCCGTCTTCTCCTCGAGCTCGAGCGACTCGACGAGCAGTTCCTCGCCGCGAGTCACCTCCACGTCGAAGCTTGCGCACCGCCCGCACGTCAGGGGGAGCGCCGGCAGGTCTCCCTCCTCGCCGCAGGACCGGCAGCGGCCGGCCGGCGCGACCGCGTGCATCACGAGCTCGGCGCCCTCGACCGCCGTCCCGTTCGCCACGAGCTCGAAGCCGAAGCTGAGCGCCGAGGGCACGACCTGGCGCAGGTGCCCCACCCGGAGCTCGACCTTGGTGACGCGCCGACCGGCGGCGTGCACGTCGGCGATCCGCACGATCGACTCGGCGATGGCTAGCTCGTGCACGTCCCCCTCCTCAGGTCCTCGGCCACGCTCCTCCTCTCAACAGATCCTCGGCAACGGGTCTCCCACGAGCTGGTCCATCACGCGCTGCCCGCCGAATCCGGTGGAGACGAGCACCATCGCCGGCGGCTCTGCTCTGACCTCCCCGATCTCGGCGGCGCTCTCACATCCGGGCACCGCGCGCAGCGCGGCGAGCGCCTCCTCGACGGCCTCCGGCGCGACGAAGGCGACGAGCTTGCCCTCGTTGGCCACGTACATTGGGTCGATGCCGAGCAGCTCGGCCGCGCCGGCCACCGCCGGGTCGACCGGCACGTCGGCCTCGCGCACGACCACTCCCGCCCCGGACGCCCGCGCCAGCTCGTTGAGCACCGAGGCCACGCCGCCGCGGGTCGCGTCGCGCAGGCAGCGCAGCGACGGTCCGGCCGCCTCGAGCAGCGCGTCGACCGCCGGCCACAGCGAGCGCGTGTCGGACTCGATCTCCGACTCGAGGCCGAGCTCCCCGCGCGCGAGCATGATCGCCGTGCCGTGCTCGCCGACCGTGCCCGAGACGAGCACCCGGTCGCCGGGCGAGAGCGCGGTCGTCGAGAGCTGGGCGCGCGGGTCTCGCAGGCCGATCCCCGTGGTGCACGCGTACATGCCGTCGGCGTGCCCGCGCTCGACGACCTTGGTGTCGCCGGCGACGATCTCGACCCCGGCCGCACGTGCCGCGTCGGCGATCGCCTCGACCTCGGCGCGCAGCTCGTCGGCCGGTAGGCCCTCCTCGAGGATCAGCGACAGGCTGAGGGCGAGCGGACGAGCGCCGGCCATGGCCAGGTCGTTGACCGTTCCGTTGACCGCGAGCTCGCCGATCGATCCGCCCGGGAAGCGCAGCGGCTTGACCACGAACGAGTCGGTGGTGAGGGCGAGGTCGACGCCGTCGGCTACGACCGACCCGGCGTCACCCATGGCCGCCAGCGCCTCCGACCCGAAGGCGGGCACGAACAGGCCCTCGATCAGCGACTGGGTCGCCTTGCCGCCCGCGCCGTGGGACATGGTGATCTGCGCGTCGCGGAACTTGACGCGCTTCGAGCGCGCGGTCTCGATGATCCCGAGGATCCGCTCCTCGCGGTCGCTGGGCGGGGCGGCGACCTGCTCGGCCATCGTCACACGAGCTCCCGCTCGCGGGCGAAGCGCCCGTAGTTGTAGTAGGCGGCGCACGCACCCTCCGGCGAGACCATGCACGTCCCGATCGGTCGCTCGGGCGTGCACGCGGTGCCGAACACCTTGCACTCCCACGGCTTGATCACGCCCTTGAGCACCTCGCCGCACTGGCACGCCTTGGGGTCGGCCACGCGCACGCCGGGCACGGGGAAGCGCTGCTCGGCGTCGAAGTCGGCGTACGCGGCGGAGAGCTCGAGCGCGCTCTGCGAGATGAACCCGAGCCCGCGCCACTCGAAGTGAGGACGCAGCTCGAACACCTCGGCGAGCACCTCGAGCGCCTTCAGGTTGCCGTCGTAGGG